>DASVQP010000007.1 GCA_036389135.1 Longimicrobium sp. | reverse complement strand
GTTGTCCGGACGGCTCGGTGTCTCCCGTCGCCGGTCGCCACCCGCCCGTAGCTACGGAGGTGTACCGTCAACTCCTCCGGCGGGACTTTCACCCGCAAGAACACGCCGCCTTTGCACGGCGCACCACAGAGACACAGAGGGACCCATGGAGTTCCCCCCGTTCGGTAGACAGGGGGTTTAAGCCGCCCTCGAAGTAAGGGCGAGCTGGTCCTCGTACTCGGCGGGGCTCTTGTAGCCGAGGCTCGAGTGCCGTCGCTGGCGATTGTACCAGACCTCGATGAATTCGAAAAGGTCTCTCTTCGCTTGGGTGTGGGTGTCCCAGTGCGGAATCTCGCGGAGTTCCTTCTTCAGCGTCGCGAAGAAGCTCTCAGCCACCGCGTTGTCCCAGCAGTTCCCACGTCGGCTCATGCTGGCGTCGGCCCTGTACTGGGTGAGCAACTCCTGGTACTCGGCCGAGGTGTACTGGACACCCCGGTCCGAGTGGTGGAGCAATCCAGGGGCGGGTCTCCGGCTCCACAAAGCACGCGTGAGCGCCTCGCTCGCCAGGCTCGTCTCCAGCGAATCCTGCGCGCTCCAGCCCACTACACGGCGGCTCTTCAGATCTAGCACGACCGCCAGGTAGAGCCAGCCCTCCCGCGTGGGCAGGTACGTGATGTCGCCCACCCAGACGCGATCCACTGCAGGAACGTCCTCCACGTCGAACTTCCTCTCCAACCGATTCTCGGCCACGGGACGCGTGTGCGAGGAGTCCGTTGTGATCACGAAGCGCCGCCGGGGTTGAGCCTGCAGCCCCTCCTCCCGCATGATCGCTTCGACCTGCCGTCGTCCCGTGCGTACACCCTGCGCCCGCATCTCCTCGTGGAGCCGAGGACTGCCATAGCGCTTGCGGCACTTCGTAAAGGCCGCGCGCACATGCAGGCGGAGTCGCTCCCGGGCAGTCTTCCGCTTGCCCGGCCCACGGCCCTGCGCCGCGTAGTAGCCGGAGCGTGAGACTCCCAGCACCCGGCACATCAGTGCGATCGTGAAGCTGCGCCGATGTGCCCGGATGCATGCGTACTTCACTGCGACTCCCGAGCGAAGTACGTGGCCGCTTTTTTTAGGAAGGCGACCTCCTGGCGCGATACCTCCAGCTCCCGCCTCAGGCGACGGATCTCGGCCTCCTGGCTGGGAAGCTGACCCTCTCCGGGGAACACGTCCCGCGGCGCCAGACCGGCTCGGCTCTCGCTCTGGCGCCGCCAGCTGCGTAGCATCTCCGGCCGGATGCCCAGATCCCGCGCCACCTGCGGAACCGACTTGCCGCCCACCGTAACCAGACGAACTGCCTCTAGCTTGAACTCCGGCGTGAACTGCCGCCGCTTCCGCTCCTCGCTCATGTACACCTCCTCTTTGGCCCCGGCTACTACACCGCGGGCTTAGCTCGGTGTCCACCGGCGAGGGGGAACTCCACCACAAGGAAGGGGAGGGCTTCGCTGAGATCCTCTGTGTCCTCTCTGTTCCTCCGTGTCTCTGTGTGAAACGGCAGTTCAAGGCTCGCCCCGGCGAAAGATGCCGCGATAGCCGCCGGCGATCAAGGCGGAGACGTCGGCCATGATGCGGGCCAGGGCGAGGCCGCCGGGGTACGCCAGGTAGCGCGGCTCCCACACCGGGTGGAACTTCTCCTTGTAGCTGCGCAGCCCCTGGAAGTTGTAGAACGCCTCCCCCTGCTCGAAAAGGAAGTGCCCCACGCGCGTCCACACCGGCGCCACGGCGGAGAGCTCCAGGCCAGAGAGCGGCGCCATCCCCAGGTTGAAGCGCCGGAAACCCTCCTCCTTCCCCCACGCCATCAGCTGCAGGAGGAGCACCTCCATGATGCTGCGCGGCGCATCGTCGCGGAAGCGCATCAGGTCCACGGAGAGCTCCTGGCGGTCCGAGCCCGGCCACACCGTGGCGAAGGCCATCACGCGCCCCTCCTCCTCGATCACGGCCACGGGGAAGCGCCGCACGTAATCGGGGGTGAAGAAGCCGAGCGAGAAACCCTTCTCCGCCGCGCGCTTGCGCACCAGCCACTCGCGCGACACCTCCTCCAGCTGCGGAAGGAGCGCGGGCACCTCGGGGACGGGGACGACGCGAAAGGTCATCCCGCTGCGCGCGAAGCGGTTGAGGGCCAGGCGGAAGGGCTTGCGGTCCGCGCCGTCCAGGTGGAACCCGTCCAGCTCCACGAACGCCTCCTCGCCCAGCTTCACGAAGGTGAGGCCGAAGTCCGCGTACTGGTGGAGGCGCTCCTTTCGCACCTGGTAGAACACGGGTACGCCGCCGAAGTCGTCCGTGCGGCCGAAGAACTGGCGGATCAGCTCCGTCGCCTCGCGGTGCTCGCCCACGGGGTCGCCCATCGCCACCCAGGTGCGCCCCTGCACGCCGTACATCAGGAAGGCCGAGCGGTCCTCGTTGAAGAGGAGCGACTTGTCGCGCAGGTACACCAGGTACGGAACGGTGGACGGCTGCCGCGCGATCGCCGCGGCGGCCGCCACCAGCTCATCCTCGGTGGGCGGGTGGATCTCCGGCGGCGCCGGGCGCAGGAGGCGGAAGACGCCGAAGGCCATGATCGCCACCGTCGCGCCAACGGAGGCGCGGAGGGCGCGCGGGGCGTCCTGGTTGGCCGCGAAGCGCCACCACAGCTCGCTGGAGTACTCCACGTGCGAGAAGGCGAAGAAGGCGAGCCAGACCGAGGCACCCACCACCGCCACCATCGCCAGGATCCACCCCGGATTGAAGCGCGCGTCAAAGAACTCCGCCTTGCGGTCGAAGGCCGGGCGGCTGAGGATGAGCCCCACCAGCACGAACGCCAGCAGCGACGCCTCCTCGTAGTCGCCGCCCTTGAGGATGGAGGCCGCGATCCCCGCCGCCAGCCCCGCCGCGGCCAGGTAGTACGCCAGGTCCAGCCGCCGCGCCACCCCGTTGGAGACGATCAGCAGCCCCACTCCCACCACGCTCCCCAGGAAGTAGCTGGCCTCCACCACCGCCAGCGGCAGCACCCGAGTGAGGGCGTACACGCGCCCCTCCTCCCCAGGCGTGGCGCCGGAAAAGAGGAGCACGCCCCCGCCCACGAAGGTGAACGCCGCCAGCACCTTGGGCGCCAGCTGGAGCGACAGCGCTCCAAAGGTGCTCGTCCAGCGCACGAAGTAGTGCCGCCGCTGGCGCACCTCGTCCGCCACCAGGATCATCAGCGCCACGCCCAGCGGCCCCACGTAGTACACCAGCCGGTACAGCACCAGCGACGAGAGGAGCTGCTCCGGCGTGAGGTAGCCGCCCAGCAGGACGGCCATCGTCCCTTCGAACACACCCGCGCCGCCGGGCACGTGGCTGAGCAACCCGATCATCTGCGCCGTCAGGAAGGCGCTCATGAACTCGGCGAAGGAGAGCTGCGAGTGGGGGATCAGAACGTAAAAGATCCCGGCCGCCAGCGCCCAGTCGATGGTGGAGAGGACGAACTGCAGCGCCACGATCAGCGGCGGCGGAAGCTCGAACCGCCAGCGCATGAACTGGATCGGGCGGCGCCAGACGGCGGAGGCGGTGAAGTACAGGACCGCCGAGGCCAGGAGGCCCCACCCCAGCACCCGCGCCGTGATGTCCCACGCCGCGTTGAGCGTGGGGTGGGGGTCCAGCGCCAGGCTCCACCCGCCCAGCACCAGCAGCCCCAGCCAAAAGGTGCCGAAGTAGAAGAGCACGATGCGCGAGATCTCGCCCGCCGTGAGCCCCCAGCGCGAGTAGAAGCGGTAGCGCACGGAGGTGCCCGAGATCAGGGCGAACCCCACGCTGTTGGAGATGGCGTAGCCGGTGAACGACGCGACCGACACCTTCCACCAGGGCACCCTGCGCCCGATGTAGTAGAAGCCGAGGAGGTCGAAGCCCGTGAGAATGAAGTAGTTGACCGCGCAGATCAGCACCGACGCCAGGAGCGCGGTGCGCGGCAGCGTGGCGAGCGTGGCGCGCACCTCCTGGTAGCTGACCCCGCGAAGCTGGTGGTGCAGCACGTACCCGGCGGCGGCGAACAGGAGCAGCCCCAGTACCGCCGGCCCCCACATTCGAAGGCGGTTCATGCGCGCGGGGAAATGACCAGGTGAAGGAACGGCATCTGTTCAAACGTGAGGAATCGCGAATCGGGGGCGAGAATGTACCGCGCCCGCCGGGGAACGGGAAAGAGCCGCGATGCTTCCGGGCGGGGCCCGGACATTCGGGGCAACCGCTCCGACGACGCACCATCCCGCTCCGCGTGCACCATTCTGGTGCAGCACACGCACCCAGCCCATCTCCGCCAAAACCCGCAAGATGTTGCAGCATAGACGCTTGGAGATGGCGCAAAACGCACCGCGGCGCGGCCCCCACCTTGCCGGGGATCAATGCAGCCACACCCGCGCGGGGCTTCCCTGCCCTCGCATCTCTCGCCCGCCTTCCGGAGGACGTTCATGCGTCGCAGCACCCCCATCGCCGCCCTTGCCGCGGCGCTCGCCGTCGTCGGCTGCCAGGACAACCGCCTGAGCGCCCCCGAGACCCCGGTCTCCGCCCGCTCCGAGAACGCGCCCATCTACCTCGTGACCTTCCACGAGGGCGTCGACGTGAGCGCCGCCGCCGCCGACCTGGCGCGCGGCAACGGCTTCGCCATCCGCCACCTTCGCCAACACGCGGCGCGCGGCTTCTCGGCCGTGATCCCGGAGTCGCGCATCGCGGCGGTGAGCGGCGACCCGCGGGTGCGGCTGGTGGAGCGCGACGGCCCGGTGCAGCTGATCCACCCGGTGGAGGGGCTTGCGCGTCCGGGCGGCGGCGGCGGGACCACGCAGACCACGCCGTGGGGGATCAGCCGCGTGGGCGGCTTCGCCGACGGCACGGGGAAGACGGCGTGGATCATCGACAGCGGCATCGACATGAACCACGCCGACCTGAACACGTCGCGCGCCTGCCACACCTACTTCGCCGGCACCTCGCCCGCGGACGGCAACGGGCACGGCACGCACGTGGCGGGGACCATCGCCGCCAAGAACAACACGATCGACGTGGTGGGCGTGGCGCCGAACGCCTACGTCTGCTCGGTGCGCGTGCTGGGCAACAGCGGGAGCGGGACGTGGGAAGGGGTGGTGAACGGGGTCAACTACGTGGCCGCCAAGGGCGCCAGCGGCGACGTGGCCAACATGAGCCTGGGCGGGAGCGGCTCCAACGCCACGCTGGAGAAGGCGATCGTCGACGCCGCCGCCAAGGGGATCAAGTTCGTCCTGGCCGCCGGCAACGAGGGTGTGGACGCGAGCACCACCACGCCGTCGCGCACCAACGGCAACAACGTATACACCATCTCGGCCACGGACGTAAACGACTGCATGCCCTCGTGGTCCAACTGGGGCAACCCGCCGGTGGACTACGCGGCGCCGGGCGTGAGCATCCTTTCCACCCGCAAGGGCGGCGGCACCACCACCATGAGCGGCACCTCGATGGCCGCCCCGCACGCCGCCGGCGTGCTCCTGCTGGGCGGCGCCCGCACCAGCGGCTACGCCAAGTGCGACCGCGACGGCAACCCGGACCCCATCATCAGCCGGTAACCGCTGGCGATTGGGGAATAGTCGGCGAGTCCCACCTTTCGGACGGAGGGTGGGGCTCGCCTTTTTCGTGCGGGTTGACCGCGGCGTCCTCGCGTACCAACTTTGGGTACACCAGCGAACCCGCGATGAAGATGGCGAATCTCCAAGAGCTGCTCAGTGGGGGAACGGTGCGGCTGCTGACCCACTTCCTCGTGCGCCCGGACCAGCGCCTTCACCTCCGCGCTCTCCAGGAGCGCACGGGGATGGGGACGGGGGCCCTGCAGCGCGAGCTCCGCCGCTTCGAGGCGCTCGGGCTCGTCCGCCGCGCGGAGGAGGGAGGCAAGGTTTACTTCGACCCGGTGCCCGGCCATCCCAGCTGGAACGCGTTCCGCACCCTGCTCCGCGAGCACGGGGACCCGGTGGAGGTCGTGCGCGAGGTACTCCGGGACGTGCCGGGGATCCAGGCGGCGTTCGTGTTTGGCTCGACGGTGCGCGGCGGCGCCCGCCGCGAGAGCGACGTGGACGTGCTGATCGTGGAGGAAGGGATGCCCACCGCAGCTATCGGCCGGGCGATGGTCGAAGCCGAGTCGCTCCTGAACCGCCCGCTCGACGTGCAGCGGCTCACTCCCGCCGCGCTCGCGGAGAAGCTGCGCCGTGGCAGTGCGTTCATCCGCGACGTGGTGAGCGGACCCAAGGCTTGGCTGATCGGATCTGAGGATGTCCTCCTCGCCCGCTGACCCCGTGCCGATTCCGGCCATCGCCCGGCACATCGAGAGCGGGAGGGCCGAGGCGCGCGTTGCCGGCGATGACGAGGTGGCCGCGTTCTGGGGCAAAGCCGTGGTCGCGTACGCGGACGCCCGGCTGGCGAGCGCGAGCCTCGACGCCAGGCTGGTCCGCGCCTACGACGCGGGCCGCATCGCCGCAACCGCGATCGTGCGCGCCGGGGGCTACCGTCCGCGAGGCGGCGAGGGGCACCACTTCGTCACCTTCGACCTGGCCGGAGCGCTCGTGACGGACCCCGCACTGCGGACCGCGCTCGATGCGATGAACGGCTTGCGCACCCATCGGCACGCACTGGAATATGAGCCTGAGGACGACGTAGACCGGGCCGTCGTCGATGAAGCCGTGAATGCGGCGACGATCATCATCAATGCCGGAGCCGATCACCTACGCGCATTGCGCCCCGGCGCGCGAGCCCGCTTCAAAAAGGTGCGGCCGCCGCGGGAGTGACGGCGATCTAAAGAGGGACACGAGGGGCACGGAGATAATCTGATCTGCGTGCCTCTCTGTCTTTGCTGAATCGTCCCCGCCTGTGCCTCCAGATGCGCCCCGCCGTCCTAATCAACGCCCCATACAACCTTTTGCCCCCGCCACGCCACTTATCTGGCGATGACAACCGCGACCGCAGCTCCGCCCGCCTCCCTGGACCGCGAACTCGCCGACGCACTCCTCCTGCGTCGCGACGAGGCCGCCTTCCGAGCGCTCTACCGGCGCCACACGCCGCGTCTCTTCCAGGTGGTGCTGCGCGTGCTGGGCGGCGCCGAGCAGGACGCCGAGGACGTGGTGCAGGAGACCTGGATCCGGGCCACGGAGCGGCTGGCGGAGTTCCGCTGGGAGGCGGCATTCGCCACGTGGCTCACCGGGATCGGGCTGAACGTGGCGCGCGGGCTCCTGCGCCGCCGCGGCCGGTGGGAGGCGGACCCGGAGAACGTGCCGGAGCCGTGGCGCGCTCCCCCGCCGCTGGGGGAGCGGATCGACCTGGAGCGGGCGCTCGCGCTGCTCCCCGCCGGCTACCGCGCCGTGCTGGTGCTGCACGACGTGGAAGGCTTCACGCACGAGGAGATCGCGGCGATGCTGGGCGTGGTGCCCGGCACCTCCAAGAGCCAGCTATCCTGCGCGCGGCGGGCCATGCGCCAGCTGCTCGACCCCGCGCCCACGAGGATCGTATGACGATGCAGGACGCAGGACCCGACGACGAGCTGACCCCGGACGAGCGCCGCCTCTTCGCTGCACTCCCCCGCGAGCGGGAGCCGGGGCGCCTCCTGGAAGAGCGCACCGTGCACGCCCTCCGCCAGCGGGGCGCGGTGGAGGCGCCGGCCCGGCGGCTGCGCTTCCCCGCGGCGTGGGTGGGGAGCGCGGTGGCGGCCTCGCTCGCCCTCTTCGCCAGCGGGGTGGCCGTGGGGCAGTGGGTGGGCGCCCGCTCCACCGAGGAGGTGGTGGCGCGGGTGCAGGCCGAGAACTCGCGCCAGGCCGCCCTCCTGGTGCAGCAGACGGGCTCGGCGTACGTCCACGCGCTGGGGCAGCTCGCCCGCATGGCGGACACGGCCCAGCCCGCGCAGGCGGCCCAGGCCCGCGAGGTCGCGGTGCGGGGCCTCCGCTCCGCCGCGGACGAGCTGGTGCGGATCGCCCCCGACGACCCGGTGGCGAGCGGCATCCTGGCCGGCTACGACCGCGCCCGCGCCTCGGCCCCCGCGCGGCCAGACTCGGCGGCGCAGCGGAAGGTGGTTTGGTTTTGAACGGAAGTGTGTGAGTGCGTGGGAGGGACAGGGAACCATCATCATTTGTCATCCTGAGTGACGCGCTTCTCCGCCCTTGCCCCGTATGCGAACCGTGGCGCGGAGCGAAGGATCTACTGCGCGTGACGAGGGGCCAGGACGTGACGTGCCATTCCCGACCCGGCTCCGGCTAGATCCTTCGGTCGCCGCAGAAGTGCGGCGTGTGACGTCAGGCATCCGCTAGGCGGCTCTCTCAGGATGACATAGGGGTGCGGGGCGCACTTAGGACTTAGGACTTAGGACTTAGCACTCAGGACTTTCACGCACCAACGCACTTAAATCAACGACAGAGTGGAGATCTTCACCATGAACATCCCAATCATCCGCTTGACCATCGCGATGGCGGCGATGGCGGCGGCTCCCCTGGAGGCGCAGCGCTGCCTGATGCGCTACGCGGACCTGGGGCTCCAGGGCTTCGAATGCCGCAACTGCCACATCCAGGTGAACGACGAGAACGGCGTCCGCACCTTTCGCTTCGGCACGGAGCTGACGCTGGGGCGCATCCGGCCCGGCGGCCCCACGGCCGGCGTGCTGCGCGAGGGCGACGTGGTAGTGGCCGTCGACGGCGCGCCGATCACGACGGCGGAGGGGGGGCGGCGCTTCGGCGAGCTCGCACCGGGGCGGGCGGCCACCTTCACCATCCGCCGCGACGGGCGCACCCGCGACGTGCGAGTGGTGCCCGGCGCGCAGTGCAGTTCGTCGCTCTTCCCGCGTCCACCGGCGCCTCCGCGTCCGCCCCGGCCCCCGCACGCGCCTGCGCCGCCCGCGCCGCCGCGCCCGGGCACTCTCCTGGACGACGACGACTTCCCCGCGCCGCCGGCACCGCCCCAGCCGCCTGCTCCACCCCGGGCGCCCGGCGCGGCGAGGGCACCGCGGCCGCCCGCACCCCCGGCTCCGCCCACGCCGCCGACACCGCCCATGCCACCGGTCCCGCCGTCGCCGCCGGAGTTCCTTCCGGACGGGTGGTTCGGGTTCGGGATCGGGTGCCGCCGGTGCGACGTGATCCGCGAGAATGGCCGCACCACGTTCGCCTTCCGCTCCACCCCGCTGGTGGAGAACGTGGAGCCCGGCACCCCGGCCGCCCGCGCCGGCATGCAGCGCGGCGACCAGCTGACCCACATCGACGGGATTCCGCTGACGACGGCCCCCGCCTGGCGCCGGTTCAGCGCGGTGCAGCCGGGGCAGCGGGTGAGCTGGACCTTTACCCGCAACGGTCGCCAGCAGACGGCCGTCATGTCGGCCATGCGGCGCCCGGATGCTCGCAACCCGGTCGCCTCTTCGCGGGCGGGGCAGCGGCTGCGCTACTCGGGCGCGGTGGGCGGCGCGGAGGTGGAGGTGCGCGGCGCCCCCGTCAGCGTCACCCGCGACTCGCGCACCGGCGAAACGGTCATCCGCAGCAGCGACCTCACCGTCCGCATCCGCCCGGACGAGCGGCCGTAAGGCGGATAGCGGCGGGGGCGGCGTCAGCGAGGGGATAAATCCCGCGCTGGAACTACGGGAAGCCCACTGAAGGGGCTCGGATGCCGCGGGTTGGCGCCGAGCCCCGTTCATTCGCTCCTGAAAGCGGGCTGCCGTGAATGTGCGGGTCACGGGCAGCCACGTGGAGCTGCGCCTACGGCATCGGTGCGGAGGGCGAAACGTCGAGGAAGGGCAAGGGTGGGCGCGATGAATCGCGCCCCAACAACGGATGTGGGCCCTCAGCTCCGGCGCAGGCTTTCCTCG
The DNA here is from genome assembly GCA_036389135.1 of Longimicrobium sp. Lineage (NCBI taxonomy): Bacteria > Pseudomonadati > Gemmatimonadota > Longimicrobiia > Longimicrobiales > Longimicrobiaceae > Longimicrobium > Longimicrobium sp. The sequence continues at coordinate 91,515 of DASVQP010000007.1, read as the reverse complement.
ATGCCGCTGGCGAGCACCTGGGGGACGGCGCGCTCCCCCTCGCGCCCCACGGACACCTCGTAGTAGTAGCCCTGGCCGGTGAGGGCATCCAGCTCCTCCGCGGTGATCCCCATCTCCCCCGCCCCGCCGAGCACGCGCACCTCGCGCCCCGCCTCGACCTCGCGCGCGGCGAAGAGCTGCGCGAAGTAGAGCGCGCCCGGCGACCCCTGCGTGATCATCTGGTGCGACGTCTCTTCGATGAAGATGCTGAGCGGGTCCATCACCCCGTCGGGCCCCACTGGCTGGCCGTTCTGCGTCCGGCACAGCGTCGCCATGCGCTCTCCCGCTTCCAAAAACTGGATCACCGCATACGCCATCTGTCGATCTCCCTGGTTGTCTGCCCATCGTGGAGCGCGCCCGTGATGCGGATTCCGCGCCAGCGAGGGGGCAGCGAGGAACGATCGGGGTGAGGGCCCTGGTACGCCCGTTGCGCACCACCTCGGTTTTTCCCTTGCCGCCCCTTGCCGAAGCTCGATGGCCACCGCGCTGCCGGAAGTCGTAATCCCCGAAGACCGCCACGAGGAGCACGGGCGCGTCGCGCACGAGCTGCGCGTGCAGAGGTTCCTGCAGCCGGACGACTCCACCTGCGGGCCCACCTGCCTGCGCAAAGTCTACGACTTCTACGGGGTGGAGGCCGACGAGGCGTCGGTGCTCGGCGAGATCGACCGCAACGAGGACGGCGGCACCCTCGCCGTCTTCCTGGGGATCGCGGGGATGCGGCGCGGGTTCAACGCCCGCATCTACTCGTACGACCTGCAGATCTTCGACCCCAGCTGGGCATCGCTGCCGCGCGAAGCGCTGATGGAAAAGATCCACGCGCGCTTCCCCTACCTGCGCGACTCCAAGCGGCTGCGCGCCGCCCGCGCGTACCTGGACTTCCTGGGGATGGGCGGCGAGATCGCCATCTTCGAAGAGCTCACGCCGGCGCTAATCAAGGAGATCCTGGACCGCGAGCACCCGGTGCTGGCCGGCCTCTCGGCCACGTACCTGTACCGCTTCCGCCGCGAGCGCTGGATCCCCGAGACGGACACGCTGGTGGACGACGACGAGGCCGGCGACTCCACGGGGCACTTCATCGTCATCGTGGGCTACCAGCACTGGGGGCGGCACTTCTCCATCCGCGACCCCTCCGTGCACGTCCCCGCCTCGGCGGACGGGCGGGTGGTGGTGGATGCGCAGCGGCTGATCAACTCCATCCTCCTGGGCGACGCCACGTACGACGCGGTGCTCCTGGAGCTCTGGCCTAACGACCAGGAGCACGAACGGTGAAGCGCAGGCGCGTGATCGTGGTGGTGTCCGACCCGTCGGATGCGGCGGGGCTCCCCGAAGGACTGGTGACATCGGCCGGGCGGTACCTGGAAGGCGGGGCGGAGGTGGCGGAGCCCGGCGCGGTGGTGGTGAACCTGTGCCGCTCCTTTCGATACGGATCCACGGGCTACTACGTCTCCCTGCTGGCGGATGCGCGCGGGCAGCAGGTGCTCCCGCGGGTGGAGACGAGCGAGGGGATGGGCGAGCCGTACGGCCTCTTCCGTGCGCTGCAGGAGGCCGGCATCCCCACCGTGGACGCGGCGGAGATGAGCGTGCGGCGGCGGATGGCGGACGTGCCGCAACCCGCCGCGCCGCCCCCCGCCGCCGGCGACGACGCCCCGCCCGCCGCCTTCCACCCGCCGCTGGTGCGCTGCCCTGAGACGTCGCTCCGTCCAGCCGCGGAGGGTGAGGTGGCGGAGACGCTGGCGGTGCTGGGGCGCACCGAGGACCCGCGCTTCCGCGTGGCGGCGCGCACCGTCTTTCGTGAGTGGCCGGTGCCGCTGCTGCGCATCCAGCTCGTCTTCGAGGAAGAGGAGTGGAAGGTGTGCGGCGTCGCGCCCGAGTCGCCGCACCACCTGGACGACGAGGGGCGCCGCCTCCTTTCCCACGCCCTGGCCGACACGCGCCGCGTCTTCCGGCGGGGGACTGCCGAGCCGCGCGAGACCCGGCGTGCCTCCATCGCCGTGCTGGTGGACCCGGACGACATCTTCTCACCGTCGTCCCCCGAGACGATCGACCGGCTGGAGCGGGTGGCGGCGCGGATGAACGTGCACGTGCACCGCATCACCCTCGGCGAGCTGCGGCGGCTGCCGGAGTATGACGCGCTCTTCATCCGCGTACTCACCGGGGTCAGCGAGCCGGCCTTCCAGTTCGCCCTCCGCGCCGAGGCGCTGGACATGCCGGTGGTGGACGACTCGCAGTCCATCATCCGCTGCGGCAACAAGGTCTTCCTGGAGGAGCTGCTGCGGCGCGAGGGGATCGCCACGCCCCGCTCGCGCATCATCACCCCGCACACGCCGTGGGAGGCGGTGGCGGAGCTGGGCTTCCCCTTCGTGGTGAAGCTCCCCGATGGCTCCTTTTCCAACGCGGTGCACAAAGTCGTCTCGCGCGAGGACTACGCGGAGCGCAGCGCGGAGATGTTCCGCCGCTCGCCGCTGATCCTGGCGCAGGAGTGGCTCCCCACCGAGTTCGATTGGCGCGTGACGGTGCTGGACGGGAAGCTCCTTTTCGCCGCGCGCTACTTCATGGCGCGCGGCCACTGGCAGATCCGGTCCGAGCAGAAGGGGACGGAGCGGTACGGCCGCGTGGAGGCGGTGCCGCGCGCCCAGGCACCACGTGAGGTGGCCGATGCCGCCATCCGCGCCGCCGCCCTGATCGGCGACGGGCTGTACGGGGTCGATCTCAAGGAGACGCCGAACGGGCCCGTGGTGATCGAGGTCAACGACAACCCCAACCTGGACGTCGGCTACGAGGACGCGGCGGACGGGAACGCCGTCTACGAAGACCTGGTGGAGTTCTTCGTCCGCAGGATCGAAGCGGCGGCCCCTCCTCCGCGCACCGCGCCCGCCCCGGACGCGCTGGAGCGCCTGCGCGCGCCCATCCGCATCCGCGGCGCGGCGCGGGCGGAGCGCGCGTATCGTGCGTTCGAGGTGGCGGGGATCGAGCTGGAGTACCCCACCGTGGACCGCGACCTCAACGTGGTGCCGCTGGTGGAGGAAGCCTTTCGCGTTCTCGCCGGCCGCGGGACGAGCGACGTGGACCTGGGCGCCGTCGGCTTCAGCAACGAGATCGCCGATCACGTCTTCGAGGTGAAGACGGGCGCACCCCTGCGCTCCCTTGCGGACGCGGAGGCGGCGCTGGTGGAGGGAATCGGGCGCTTCAGCGCGGTGCTGCGCGACGAATGGGGCGCGCGGCTCCTTCCCACGGGGATGCACCCCTGGTTCAACCCGGCCAAGGGGCGGCTCTGGACGCGCTCCAACGGGCGCATCTACGGCACCTACGCGCGCCTCTTCGACGTGCGCACGCACGGGTGGATGAACGTGCACGCCGCCCACCTGAACCTCCCCCTCGGCGGCGAAGCCGACGCGGTGGCGATGCACACAGCCGCCTCGCTCCTGATCCCCTACCTCCCCGCCCTGGCCGCTTCGTCGCCGATGCACGATGGCGAGCTGCAGGGGTCAGCGGACGCACGTCTGGCGTGGATCCTGGAGCACCAGGCCCGCATCCCGGAGAGCTGCGGCGAGCTGGTGCCGGAGTACGTGGAGAGCTTCGGCGACTACCGGCGCAGCATCCTGCAGCCGATGTACGCCGCGCTGGACGGCTTGCCGGATTCGGCGGCCATCCGCCACGACTTCTTCAACGCGCGCGGGGCGGTGTTCAAGTTCAGCCGCCGCGCCATGGAGGTGCGCGTGCTGGACACGCAGGAGTGCGTGAAGATGGACATCGCGGTGGCCGTCTTCGTCCGCTCGGCGCTCAAGTTCCTGGCGGCGCGCGTGAAGGCGGGGCGCATCGTGCTGCCGCCGCACCCGTTGCTGGTGGAGGACTTCCGCGCCTGCATCCACGACGGGAGCCGCGCGCTCGTGACCGCCCCGCACCTCCCCGGGGACCGCGACGCGGAGGGCCGCACCCACGCACGCGACGTCCTGCGCACCCTGCTGGACGGTGCGCGCCGGGCCGTCCGCCGCGACGAAGCGGAGTACCTGGACCTCGCCGCGCGCATGATCGAGTCGGGGAGCCTCTCCGAGCGCATCCGCGCCGAGCTGGAGCCCTACACTGAAGCCGACGACGAGCAGTTCACCGAGGCTGCGCGCCGCATCTACATCGAGCTGGCGGACTCGCTCGACGCAAACGTGCCCTGGCACGGGCGCGAGCTGTAGGCGCAGCCTGCCCAATGCCTTGGTAAATCGCGCACAAATCGGTGCGCTCCTCTAGCGGCAGCACGCGCCCAGAGCGTTCGATTTGTGGCGGTACATCCTTCTGGTGCGGTGGTTGGGCCGGGACTATCCTCCGGGTGAAGTCCTGACCCAGCCGCACGCACCTCGAGGATCAATGGCAACCGCTTTCGAAGGACGATTCACCCCGCAGGAATACCTCGCTCGCGAGCGCGCCTCAGCCGGCTCGAAGTGCGAGTATGTTAACGGCCACATCTACGCGATGGGCGGCGCAAGCCTCGCGCACAACCGCATCGTTTGGAACCTCGCACGGGAGTTGGGCATTCAGATTCGCGGCGGCCCGTGCAGCGCCAGCGTCAACGATATGCGGGTGAAGGTGCCACGGACGGAGATGTACACGTACCCGGACGTGGTCATCGTATGCGGCGAGCCCAGGCTGGAGGACGACCATTTCGACACGCTGCTGAACCCCACCGTTATCATCGAGGTGCTCTCTCCATCCACGGAGCGGTACGACCGGGGCGACAAGTGGGCGCACTTCCGCCAGCTGGAGACTCTCCAGACGTACGTTCTGGTGGCGCAGGATGAAATGCGCGTAGAGACGTTCACGCGCCGAGGCGATGAGTGGATCTACGCGGAGGCGAGCGGGGCGGAGGGGGTGCTGGACCTTCCGGCGGCGGGCTGCTCGGTGCCGTTGGATGCGATTTACGAGCACGTGCTGACGGGCGGCGCCCCCACGGAAACCGGCGGCGCCGCGGGGGAACGGATGGCGTAAGCACGGGTGCTACAAGCTGTTACGGGGTTGTTCCGGCACGGGTCGTGCGTCCCCGCGCGGCGAACCCTTTATCGTCCAAGGTGATGCCGCTACGTAATTTCGAAGACTCGCGAGGACAGCCCTGCACGGTGTGGAACGTCACGCCCTTTGCGGTGCAGGGGACGGAGAGGCGGACAGTCGAGCGCCGCGTATCTGGGGGCGTGGTGTACAGCGGCCCAGAGCGGCGGGGGAGCAGGGACCGGCGCATGCGCTCGCCGGGGCTGATGATGCCCGGGCTGGGTTCCGGGTGGCTCTGCTTCGAACGGGGAGAGGAGAAACGCCGCCTCACTCCCATCCCGGCCGGCTGGGAGGCCGCGCCGGATAGGGAGCTGGAGGTGCTCTTCGATCAGGCCCGCCCGGTCACCCGTCGTTCGCTCGCGCTCTCGTAGGGAACCGCGGGTCTCGTGGAAACGAACAGAGGCGCGGGAACTCTCCCGCGCCTCGCGCTCAGCGTGCGTACGATCCCCTGAAGCCCCGCCCTAACGCCTCTCGCCCGCGCCGTTCAGCTGGCGCTCGTGGCGCTCGATGTGGTCCAGCACCCTCTCGGGAGCCACGTCCTGCGCCAGCTCGCGCAACTCGGGGTGCTTGGCCGCGTCCACGTCCATCCGCCGGGCGATCTCGGTCACCAGGTTGATGAGCTGGGTGATCTCGTGCTCGGCCAGGAGAGAGACCTGGAGGTCCAGGTCGGCGCGCTTGTCCGCCTGTGCCTGCATGCGGTTCTGCGAAATGAGGACGAAGGTGGAGAGGAAGATCGCCTCCACCGACGCGATCATCGCCAGCACCACGAACGAGGGATCGAAGCGCGGGACCGGCGTCCACCCCAGGTTGACGACGATCCACGAGCCGAAGAGCGCCAGGTGGATGTACACGAAGAGCATGCTCCCCGTGAAGCGCGTCACCCGGTCGGCGATGCGGTCCTGCGTGCTCTTGCGCAGCTCGTCGTCGCGCCGGCGCTCGAGGAGGGCGACGATGTTGCGGTCCACCACGCCGGCCATCTCCGGCGTCTGGTCCCGGTCCGGGATCACCCGCTGGTGGTTGATCGGCGCCTCGCGAGCCCCGTCCATCAGTCGCCGGTACCCAGCTCCGCCGTGCGGCTCCCACCGCTGGTGGGCGAGATGGGAGTGGGCACGCGGTCGCCGTCCGGGAGGATGGGGCGATGCGTCTGCAGGTCGAAGCCGTACCCTTTGGGGAGCACGTGGACCAGCGCGTCAGTCAGCGCCAGCACGTCCTCGTCGCTCGCCTTGGGGGCGCTGGAGTGGGTGACGTGGCCGTCGAAGACCATCACGGCGTTCTCCCCCAGCACGGTAAGGCGCTCCCCGAGCTGCACCTCGACCGCGGTGTTCTCGTCGATCCCGATGCCCAGCACCTGAGGGTTGTGCGCGAAGACCGTCATGAGGCGGCTCACCCTGCCGCGCTGGCTGAAGTGGGTGTCCACCACCGTGTCGCGCCACAGCCCCAGGCCGGGGGCGAGCGAGATGTCCGCGCGCCGCACGGAGCCCTCACTGGTGCCGCCGATCAGCATCACGCCGCTCATGGCCGCGGCGCCCGCGCTGGTGCCGGCCACGATCAGGCCGTCGTGGAAGAGGCGGTCGCGAATCCCCTCCGCGAAGTGCGTCCCCGCGATCAGCGCCACGAGCTTGAGCTGGTCTCCCCCGGTGATGAAGACGGCGGTCGCGCGCTGCACCGCCTCCAGCAGCTCGGGGGTGTCCGCCTCGTTGCGCTCTTCGATCACCGCCGGGATGACTTCCGCCACGCCCAGCTCCTCGAACACCTTGCGGTAGGTCTCGAACGCCTCCTCCGCCTCGCCCGACGGCGACGAGCAGACGATGATGCGCGCCTGGTCACCCCCCGCCAGCTCCACCACGCGGCTGAGGATGTCCATGTCGCCGCCCTCCTTCTCCTCGGCGCCGCCGATCACCACCAGCCGCCCGACCTTCCCCGATCCGTCCTCTTTCGACATTGCTCCCCTCTCGGTTCCGTCCCGTCCATGCTGCCCCACGCGGAGCAGAGTCAAGGATCACGCCACGCTCAACCCACGAACCTCGCCACCGGCACTCCGGGCACGTCCACCGGGATGCGGAAGAGGTCGCCGGACTCCCACGCGCCCTCGATCTGCTCGTCGCCCAGGCCTATCTGCGCGGTGGTCACGTACAGCTCGCGCCGCTCCGCCCCGCCGAACGCGCAGCTCGTGGGGATGGGCACGGGGAGGTCGATGCGCCCCGCCCGCCGCCCGTCCGGCGCGAAGCGGATGACGCACCCGCCCTCCCACTGCGCCGACCAGAGGCACCCCTCGGCATCGGTGGAGGCGCCGTCCGGGAAGCTGTCCTCGTCCGACAGCTCCGCGAAGAGGCGGCGCTCACCCAGCGTGCCCGCGTCCGCGTCGAAGGGGCAGGCGTAGATCCGCTTCGCGGGAGAGTCGGCGAGGTACATCGTGCGCTCGTCCGGGCTCCACGCGAAGCCGTTGGCGATGGTGAGCCCGCCGCCCATCCGCCGCAGCCCGGCGCCGTCCAGCCGCCAGATCGAGGCCTTGCCGTCCTCTTTCGCCTGGGTGCCGAACCAGAGGCGGCCCCGGGGGTCGCACTTGCCGTCGTTGATGCGCTCGCGCGGGTCGAGCCCCGGAACCCCGGCGAGCGTCTCCACCCGCCCCGTCGCCGCGTCCAGCCGCACGACGCGCTGGCGCAGCCCCACCACGGCGCCGCCCCGTGCGGGAACGGCAAAGGCGGTGGCCTCGCCCATGTCGAAGGCGCGGTCCTCGCCGGTGCGGGGGTCCCAGCGGTGCACGCGGTAGTCCCACACGTCCACCCACCAGAGCACCCCCTCCGCGGCGTCCCACGAGGGTCCCTCGCCCAGGCGGGCGCGGGCGCGGAGGACGGCGGCGGGTCGGGGCTCGGGCATGGCTGGTGTGTGTGGCGGGCGGCGGCGGGGGCCCTCACCCCCGTCTCGTTACACTCGACTGCCCCCTCTCCCGATAACAGGAGAGGGCTGCGCCCTCGTTATCGAGAGAGGGGGCCTGGATGCACGACGGGGTCCGTTGCCGGACCCCGTCGTGGTTTGCGATCCATCGGGGCGTGCTTACGGGGTGGTGCCGGTGCCCGTGGTGCCGCCGGTGGTGCCCGCGCCGGCGCCCATGCCGGTCGTGTCCGCGGTCATGCCGGTGCCGGTCGTGCCGGTCGTGCCGGTGGTGCCCGTCGTGCCGGCGGCGCCGCCAGCGGCCGCGGGGTCGGTGGTGCCGCTCATCGCCGGGTCCGTGGTCGCGCCCGCCGTGCCCGCATCCGTCGTCGCCGCACCGCCGGCCTCGCCCGCGGCTCCGCCCTCTCCACCCTCGCCACCGCCGCCGCACGCCGCGGCGCCAAACATCGCGGCCAGGGCCAGGGTCGAAAGAAGTTTCTTCATCGCGTCCTCCAGAAATCGGATAGGTGAATCGCGCGGCTCCTCGGCCGCCAGTGCAGGGCGCGCCACGCAACATCCACACCCGGCACCCCGTACAGTTCCGCGCCCCGATGGTGCCGTGTTACGGGTCAGGGCGTGGGGGGCGGGGGCGTGCCCGCGGGGGGCGTCGATGCGCCGCTGTTGGTCCCGGCCGGCCCGCCGGCCGTGGACGCGTCGAACGCGGGGCTCTGCCCGGCCGTGTCCGTGGTCGCGCCGGTGGTGGCCCCGCCCGTGGTGCCGCCGGTCACGGTGGGATCGGTGGTCCCCGTGGTGCCGTTGGTCATCGCCGGGTCCGCCGTGGTGGTGCCCGCCGCGCCCGCGTCGGTGGTGGCCGCCTCCCCGCCCTCGCCACCCTCTCCGCCGCCGCCGCACGCCGTCGTCCCCAGCATCGCCGCCAGCGCCAGGATCGGGATCATCCGGTTGGTCTTCATCGCTCCTCCAGTCGGTTGAACGTTCACTGCCGCGACCCTTCGGAGCCGCGATCGGGGCACTTCCCCCCTACCAGGTGGATCGCCCGCATGCTGTCATCTAGGAACCGCTCTTCCACCACCGTGCTCCCGTCGCGCACCATGAAGACGCCCTTGGAAAGGACGTGGACGATCTCCAGCGAGCCCTTTTCCAGGAGGAGGATGTCGCCCCACTTCCCCTTCTCCAGCGTCCCCTTCATCTCCAGCTTCAGGATGCGCGCGGTGTTGCGCGTGACCAGCGAGAGCACCTGCTCCAGCGGAAAGCCGTGCTCCGTCACGCACGAGCGCACCTGCTCCGAGAGCACGCGCGGGCTGCTGATGGAGGCGTCGGACGATGCCGTGAGGCGCGCCGGGTCGCCCCCCGCGTCCAGGTAGAAGCGGAGCCACTTCGGCAGGTCTTCCGCGATGGTGTCCACGTCCACGCTGCACCCGCGCCTGGTGAGCTCCACGGCCTCGGCCATCAGCTTCTCGTTCCGCTGCACGTGCGTGGGGTAGACGCAGCGCGGGTCGATGTCGTGCTCGTCCAGGATCAGGCGCAGCGGCTCCAGCCGGCGGTCCATCTCGCCCACGTGGAAGTGCGTCACCCCTGACTTCCTCGCCAGCATCCCGCCGATGTAGGTGTCGCTGACGACGCGGGCCAGCTCCACGGCGCTCGTGTTCATCCCCCGCCGGTCGGAGATGGCGACCTCGCCGGTGCCGATCACCTCCTCCAGGAACATGATGTCGTCGCGCACCGAGTTCATGATGGAGGAGGGCGGGATGTTGTAGCCGCCCGTCCAGAGGTACGCGTTGAGCCCCTGCTCGTTGAGCCCCTTCACCTTGGCCAGGAGCCCCGCCATCGTCTTCATGGTGGTGTCCACCCCCAGCGCGCCCACCGCGGTGGTGATGCCGTACGGCACGATCTCGCCGATGAAGAACTCGGGCGTCTGCGTGGCGAACCCTTCCTCGCCGCTCCCGCCCAGGAGGTGCATGTGGGGATCGATGAAGCCGGGGACCACCAGGCATCCCGTGGCGTCGATCACCTCGCACTCCACGCCGACGGACTCGACGGCCTTGCGGTCCACCTCGCCCACCTTGCCGATCTTGCCATCGGTGAGGAGCACCTGCTGCTTCCCCACCGGCGCCGGCGTGTAGACTTCCCCGTTCTCGATCAGCTTGAGCACGCGTCCCCTCCTCCGCTCCGTTGGTCCGCCCGCACGTGGCGCAGGGGGCGCGGAGTGCGCGCCCCGTTCCCCCCTGGCCTCACGGCGTTCGAGGCGGGGGTGCGTGTCACGGCGTGGTGGCCGTGCCGCCGGTGGTTCCCGCGCCGCCCGCGGGGGTGCCGGAAGCGCCGGTGGTATCGGTGGCGCCTGTCGCCGGCATCGCGCCGGCGGTGGTGTCGCCCGGCATGGGACCGGCCGGCATGGTGCTGGCCGCGCCGGTGCCCGCGCCGGTGGTGTCCAGCGCCGGGGCCGCGGAGCCGTCCGGTGCGCCCGCCGTGGTGTCCGCCGTGGCGCCGTTGGATGCGTCGCCGCCGCCGCCGCCGCACGCGGCCAGCAGCGCCGTGATGGCGAGTGTCGAGATGATTCCGCTTCTCCGCATGCGTCCTCCGTCTGGTGTGGGTGCGTTATGGGCGGCGCGCGCCGTCGCAACCGGCGTGCCGGGCGTGGCTCAGCATGAGTGTTGCGCACGCCGCGCTCAACGCCGAACCGAGGAGGCCGGGATGGAGGGAAAGGTATGCGTGGTGACGGGTGCCACCGGGGGGATCGGCGGGGCGACGGCGCGGGGGCTGGCGGCGCGGGGCGCGACGGTGCTCCTGGTGGCGCGCGATGCCGTCCGCGGCAAGGCGCTGCGCGAGTCGATCGCGCGGGAGACGGGGAACGAGCGCGTGCGCCTGGTGCGCGCGGACCTGTCGTCGCAGGCGGAGGTGCGTGCGGCCGCGGCGTTGATCGCGGCGGAGCACCCGCGCGTGGACGTGCTGGTGAACAACGCGGCCGTCTACACCCGCAAGCGCGCCGAGTCGGTGGACGGCGTCGAGCTCCAGTGGGCGGTCAACCACCTCGCGCCCTTTCTGCTGACCCACCTCCTCCTCGACCGCCTGCGTGCGGCGGGCGGTGCGCGGGTGATCACCGTCTCCTCCGGCGCGCACAAGGGGCGATCCATCCCGTGGAACGACGTGGAGATGAGGCGGCGCTACTTCGGCTGGCGGACGTACGGGGCCACGAAGCTGGCGAACCTCCTCTTCACCCGCGAGCTGGCGCGCCGCGAGAGCGGGATCATCGCGCACGCCATGCATCCCGGCGTCGTCGCCACGGAGCTGCTGATGCGCGGACTGCCGCCTATCCGCCTGTTTCGCAGGTTCCTCAAGACTCCGGAGGGAGGCGCCGCGACGGTGCTCTTTCTCGCCACCTCACCGGATGCGGCGCATTCGACCGGGAAGTACTGGATCGACGAGCGCCCCGCCGAACCGGACCCCGCGGCGCTGGACGATGAGGCCGCGCGGCGGCTGTGGCGGTGGAGCGAGGAGAGGGTTGGGGCCTCACCCGATAGGTAACCGGTGCCACCCTCGCCTACAAGCGGCCGTAGGAGAGGGGATTTGGGGAGGGCGTGGTAGGCGGGGGGCGGTGCGGGGGATGGCACGGGCAGCCACGTGGGGCGGCCCCTACGAGGTTCGTCCGGTGGGCGGGGGTCGAGGTGGGGCGGAGGGCGGGCGCGATGAATCGCGCCCCTACGGTGATCGTGCGGGAGGCAGGGGGCGAGGCGGGGGCAAGGGCGGGCAGACACGCAGGTCTGCCCCTACCAGGATCGGTGTGGAGGGGGTGGGGGCGGAGCGGGGGCCGGCACGGGCGCGGTGAATCGCGCCCCTACGAGATGCCGACCCGGGGCGAAGTGCACCCTTTCCCCCGCTTGCGGGGGAGAGGGCCGGGGAGAGGGGGAGCCTGCCTCTCTACGATTCCAGGTCGGAGGTCCACTGGGGGGCGGTGTGGCCCAGCGATTGGAAGAGGCCGCGCAGGAGGGCGGCGGCGCGGTGGATGGCGGCCGCGCGGTCTTCCTCGGGGATGCCCAGGAGGAGCAGCTCCAGGGCGATCCGCGCGTCCTCGGCGGCCAGGGCATCGTCGGCGGCGCCGGCCAGGCCCTCGCGCAGCTCGCGGGCGTACCACTTCCTCCACAGGCGCGCGTTGCGCTCGTACGGCTCGGATCCGTCCACGAACTTCTTGGTGGCGCCCACCTTGACCCCGGCGCGCACGGCGACCTTGCGCAGCGACGTCCGCGCGACCTGCTCGCGGGCGTGTGCGCGGATGCGCTCCATGGACGCGTCGCGATCGCGGTCAGCCACGAGCCCCTCCGTGAAGGGGTGGCCGAACGGTGCGCTTCAGCGGGCGCTGTGCACTGTGTTTACTTGAATTTAGGTTACACTCTTACATTACAGGCACCTTTCCGAACCGGCAAGAACTGGCCCCGAACTTCTGCACCGTGGACAGTGCCGCCCGCCCTCGCCCGTCATCGCCGGACGGTTGAAATACCAGGCGCGCAGCTTGGGCCAGATCTGCCGTGGATACCAGGCTGGCGCGGCACGCGCGCAGGCGGTTGCGTGTGCGCCATCGCCCGCTACGTTTCGTCCGCACGAAGGCACATCTCGCCCCACAACGGACCCGTGATGCCCGCATCCATCCGCCGGACCGCGCTGGCCTCGCTCCTCCTGGCCGCCGCGCCCCTCGGCGCCCAGACGGAGCCGCGCACCCGTCCCGAACGGTCCGGCTTCCGCGAGACGTCGCGCTACGACGAGGTGGTCGCCTTCATGGAGGCGGTCGACGCCCGCTCGCCGCGCGTCCACCTCACCACCTTTGGCTACACGCTGGAGGGTCGCCGCCTTCCGCTCGCGGTAGTGGGCAACGTGCGCGATGCGTCGCCCGAAGCGGTGCGCGCCTCGGGGAAGACGATCGTCTACCTGCAGGGGAACATCCATGCGGGCGAGGTGGAGGGGAAGGAGGCGCTCCAGCTGCTTCTGCGCCAGCTTGCGGGCGGGGCGCACGCGGCGTGGGCCGACTCGCTCGTCCTTCTCATCGCGCCCATCTACAACGCGGACGGAAACGAGCGGGTGAACCTGACGAACCGGCCGCACCAGCTGGGGCCGGTCGGCGGGATGGGGCAGCGGCCCAACGCGCAGGGGCTGGACCTGAACCGCGACCACGTCAAGCTGGACTCGCCGGAGGCGCGCTCGCTGCTGGAGATGGCGCGCGCGTACGACCCGCACGTGTGGGTGGACCTGCACACGACCAACGGCACCTTCCACGCGTACCACCTGACCTACGCGCCCCCGCTGCACCCCAACACCGACGCGCTGGTGGCGGGGCCGCTGACCGGGGATTGGCTCCCGGCGGTGGTGCGCGCGATGAAGCGGAAGCACGGGCGCGAGCTGCACGACTACGGCAACGTCCCCAACCCGGAGAGCACCTGGGCGGCGGCGCGCGGGGCGGAGCGCGGGTGGTACACCTTTGACCACCGCCCGCGCTTCAGCAACAACTACGCGGGGCTGCGCAACCGCTTCGGCATCCTGAGCGAGGCGTACGCGTACCTCTCCTTCGAGGACCGGATCGCGGTGACGGGCGAGTTCGTGGAGGAGGTGCTGGCCTGGGCGCACGCGAACGCCACCCGCATCCGCCGCGCGACCGAGGCCGCGGACCGCCGCACGCTGGCGGGCGGGCGCCTGGCCGTCACCGCGCGGCTGCATCGCGGCGCGCAGCCCATCGAGATCCTGATGGGTGCCGTCGACACCCTGCGCCACCCCTACACCGGCGAGATCATGATGCGCCGGCGCGACGTGGCGCGCCCGGAGCGGATGGCCGACTTCTCCACCTTTGAGGCCGCGGAGACGGAGGTGGTGCCCGCCGCCTGGCTCGTCCCCGCGGAGCTGGCGGAGGTGGCCGACCGCCTGGCCGCGCACGGCGTGCGCTTCGAGCGCCTCGCCGCTCCGCAGCGGATGATGGTGGAGGAGTTCCGCATCGACTCCACGCGCGCCGCGGAGCAGCCCTTCCAGAACCACCGCGAGCGACGCGTGTGGGGCCGCTACGTCCGCACGGAGCGTGTCGTGCCCGCGGGGACGCTGCGGGTGACCTCATCGCAGCCGCTCGGCCGGCTGGCGTTCACCCTGCTGGAGCCGCGCTCGGATGACGGGTTCCTCAACTGGAACCTGATGGACGCCGCGCTGGAGAAGGCGCCGGGGGTGTACCCGGTGGTGCGGGTTATGGCCGGGGCCACCGGGGGATGAACGCGCCGGGCCCCACGCCACCGGGGGCTGAAGCCCCCGGCTGGAACGACGGGAAGACGGCTGAAGCCGTCTCGCGAGCCGCGGGTCTGCGTCGTACACCCAGTCCCAACGCACTCACGCACTAACAGCACTCACGCACTTTCCTTCACCCGTTCGCGCGGGTACGTTGTGCCCCGTAGCCCGCCCCAATCCCCATCCAAGGAGCGCGTCTGGGCAAGCTGGCCGTCCTGATGATCACGGCGTTCGTGGACATGGTGGGTCTCCTGATGGTGATCCCCCTGCTCCCGTTCTATGCCACGGACCTCGGCGGCGGCGGGCTGATGGTGGGCGTGCTCGTGTCCGCCTTCTCGGCGGCGCAGCTCCTCTCGGCGCCGCTGTGGGGGCGCGTCTCGGACCGCTACGGGCGCAGGCCGGCGCTCCTGGTGGGGCTCTTTGCGTCGGCCATCGCGTACGTGGTGTTCGCGTACGCGCAGTCGCTGACGGTGCTCCTCCTCTCGCGGCTGGTGCAGGGCGCGGGCGGTGGGACGGTGGGCGTGGTGCAGGCGTACGTCGCCGATGCCACCGAGCCCCAGAACCGCGCGCGCAGCCTGGGATGGCTCTCCGCCGCGACCAACGTGGGGGTCACGATCGGGCCGTTGCTGGGGTCCGCGTCGCTGGGGTGGGGCGGACGCTCCGCGCCGGGGCTGATGGCGGCCGGGCTGTGCCTGGCGAACATGCTCTTCGCCTGGAAGTTCCTGCCGGAGTCGCGCGTGGTGTCGCGCGACGAGACGGGCGCCCCGCCGCCCCGCCGCCCGCGCGAGGCCGTCATGCGCGTCATCACCAATCCCGGCGAGGCGGCGCCGCGCCTCATCTGGATCTACGCCATCGGGATGGGGGCGTTCTCGGGGTTCACGGCGGTGCTGGCGCTCTTCCTGGCGGCGCGCTTCGGCTTCACGGAACGCAACATCGGCTACGTCTTCGCCTGGAACGGCGCCATCTCGGTGCTGATGCGCGCCGTGGTGCTGGGGCCGGTGGTGGACCGCTTTGGCGAGGCCCGGCTGTCGCGCTACGGGCAGGGGCTGCTGGGGATCGGGCTGCTGGCGCTTCCCCTCACCTGGCGCGTCCCCGGAGTGTTGAGCGTCGGGGGGATGCAGGTCGAGTGGCGCTGGGTGCTCCTGGGGCTCGCCATCTCGCTGGTGCCGGTGGGGACGGCGTTCACCTTCCCCTGCGTGACCTCGCTCCTGTCGCAGGTGATCCTGCCGCGCGAGCGGGGGGTGATGATGGGCGTCCAGCAGACCTTTGGCGGCGCAACGCGCGTGCTGGGGCCGCTGTGGGCCGGGTGGTCGTTCGATCACCTGGGGACGCCGTACCCCTTCGTGACCAGCGCCATCCTGGTGCTGGGGACGATCTTCCTGGGGCTGGGGATCGAGGCCCGCGCCCGCCCCGGCCCCGAGTCCGCACCCGCCGCCGCCCCTTCGAGCGCTTGACGGCGCGCCCCTCCGCGCGGACATTGCCGCCGGCCGCATCACCGTCCCCCTCCAACCCGACCCCCCCATGCCCGACCGTCTGATCCGCGCCCTCGTTTCCGAGGCCATCGGCACCTTTGCGCTCTGCTTCGCCGGCATCCTGGCGATCAGCGCCGGCAACCTGAGCGGCAACGAGGGCGCTACGTCGCTCACCACCGTCGCCTTCGCCCACGGGCTCGCCATTTTCGTGATGGTGGCGGCGCTCGGCGCCAACTCCGGCGCGCACTTCAATCCCGCGGTCACGGCCGGGTTCGTGGCCACGGGCAGGATGCCGCTCCCGCGCGGCGCCATGTACGTGGGCGCGCAGCTCGCGGGCGCGCTGCTGGCTTCGGGGCTGCTCGCCGGCGCCTTCGGGGCGGAGGTGGCGGCCGACGGCACCCCAGCCGTGGCCGACGGGATCACCGTGTGGGGAGCGCTGGTGCTGGAGGCGATCGCGACCTTTTTCCTGGTGCTCGTAGTCTTCGGCACGGCGGTGGACGAGCGGGCGCCGCGCGCGGTGTTTCCCCTCGCCATCGGCCTCACCGTGGCGTTGGACATCATGGCGATCGGGCCGCTGACGGGCGCGGCGATGAACCCGGCGCGCGCCTTTGGGCCGGCGCTGGTGAGCGGCGTGTGGGATGCGCACTGGGTGTACTGGCTGGCCCCCCTCCTGGGCGGCGTCGCGGGCGCCTACGTGCAGCACGCCTTCCTGATGGAGCGCGGCGCCCCCACTGCCAAGACCGCAGAGCGCGGCGGCCCCGCCCCCGCGGAGCAGCGTTTCGACGACGCCTGATTTTGGCCGGATGGGTGGTCGCACGCGGAGGCGCGGAGGAGGTTTTCTCCGCGTCTCCGCGTGAGATGCCGTTCCGCGGGAATATGGCGCGCGGGAGAGGTAGGGCAGACACGCAGGTCTGCCCCTACGGGATCGGTGCGTACGGCGGCGGTCGAGCCGAGGCGAGGGTGGGCGTGATAAATCACGCCCCTACCGGATCGCACCCGCTCCGGTTAACATGACGGACGCACCCTGACGCACCCCCGAACTCCACGCGCATGTTCCTGGACGGCCCTCCCTGGGAGGTGGCAGGCAGCTTCGGCACGGTGCTGGAGGCCGAGTTCGCGGCCGCCACGCTGCAGGAGGCCGGCATCCCGGCGCGCGTGCACGGCGCGCACGTGGGGATCTGGGGCGCCGGCTACCAGGGGCCTTCGATGTACGGGGTAAGCGTCGTCGTCCCCCGCCTGCGGCTGGAGGAGGCGAAGACGCTGCTGGGTGACTTCTTCGGGGACGGCGACGAGGCGCAGGCGTAGACCCCATTCGGCAAGGACCCATGCTGCGCGCATCCGCACTCCTGCTCCTGGCGCTCGCCGCGTGCAGCGGCGACGACCCCATCGATCCGCCCCCCGCCGTCGAAGCGCTTCGCCTCCAGGAAGTCGCTTCCGGCCTTGCATCGCCCGTCTTCCTCACCTCGCCGGCGGACGACGCGCGGCTCTTCGTGGTGGAGCAGGCGGGGCGCATCCGCATCGTCGAGAACGGAGCGGTCCTCGCGAACCCGTTCCTGGACATCGCCGACCGCGTGGGGTCCGGAGGGGAGCGGGGGATGCTGAGCATGGCGTTCCATCCCCGCTACGGGCAGAACGGCTTCTTCTACGTCTACTACACGGATCGCAGCGGCGACATCCGCGTGGAGCGCTTCCGCGTCTCGGCGGACCGGGCGCGGGCCGACGTGGCGACGGCGCGCAACATCATCACCATCCCGCACCGCGACGCATCCAACCACAACGGAGGGCTGGTGGCGTTCGGGCCGGATGGGCGGCTGTACCTGGCCACCGGCGACGGCGGGGGCGGCGGCGATCCGCAGCGCAACGGCCAGAACCCCGTGTCGCTGCTCGGCAAGATGCTGCGGCTGGACGTGGATGCCGCCGAGCCCTACGCAATCCCCGCCGGCAACCCCTTCGCGAGCGGCGGCGGGCGCCCCGAGATCTGGGCGATCGGCCTGCGCAACCCGTGGCGCTTCGCCTGGGATCGCGAGGCGGGGACGCTCTTCGTGGCCGACGTGGGGCAGAGCGCGTGGGAGGAGGTCAACGCCGTCCCCGCCTCCGCGGCCGGGCTCAACTACGGGTGGAACGCGATGGAGGGTGCGCACTGCTACCCCTCCAGCTCCACCTGCGACACCGCCGGCAAGACGCTCCCGGCGCTGGAGTACGGGCACGGCGACGGGTGCTCGGTCACCGGCGGATACGTGTACCGCGGGAGCGCGCTGGCGGGGATGCGGGGTACCTACTTCTACTCGGACTTCTGCGGCGGCTGGCTGCGCAGCTTCCGCATGGCGAACGGCGCGTTGACCGAACGCCGCCAGTGAGACGTGGGAAGCATCGGCAACGTCACCTCCTTTGGCGAGGACGCGCAGGGCGAGCTGTACCTGCTGGCGGGCGGCCGCGTGCTGCGCATCGTCCCGGCGTCGTGAGCGTGCGCGTCCGCGAGATCCTGGAGACCAGCCTCTACGCCGACGACCTGGAGGCGGCGGAGCGCTTCTACGCGGACGTGCTGGGGCTGGAGAGGATCACCCACGTCCCGGGCCGTCACGTCTTCTTCCGCTGCGGAGACCGCGTCTTCCTGGTCTTCAACGCCGCGCGAACGGTTGAGGGCGGCATGCTCCCGCCGCACGGCGCCACGGGGCCGGGGCACGTCGCCTTCGCCGTGGCGGAGGGCGAGCTCGCGGAGTGGCGCGCACGCCTGAAGGCGCACGGCGTGAAGGTGGAGACGGAGTTCGCCTGGCCGGAAGGCGGACACTCGCTCTACTTTCGCGATCCGGCGGGGAACAGCATCGAGCTGGGCACGCCCGCCATCTGGCGCATCCCGGAGGAGCGCATCTTCCGCGATTGAATCCACCCTGCCGCGCGCGCCGTTCCGTGCACTCGGCTTTTCACGACACCCACTGAAACTGGAGCACCTGCAATGCGGCAGCACATCGACACCGTCGCCTGGATCCACATCGCATTCGGCGGCCTGGGGGTGCTGTTGGCGCTCGCGGTGGGAGGGCTGCTGGGCGGACTGGGGCTCTTTGCGGACGACGCGCAGACGACCGGATTCGTGGTGCTTCTGGCCGGGTTCGTGGCGGTGGTGATGGGGCTCCTCTCGGTGCCGTCGCTGGTGGGCGGGTGGGGCCTGCTCAAGCGCCGCCCGTGGGCGCGCATGCTGGTGCTGATCGTGTCCTTCTTCGACCTCCTGAACTTCCCGATCGGCACGCTCCTGGGCGGGTACAGCATCTGGGTTCTGATGAACGACGAGAGCCGCCACATCCTCTCCGGCGCCGACTCGGCGCTGTAGCTGGGCGAGTGAACTCGCGGCAACAAAAGCACAAAGTCCGCCTGCGCGGACTCCGGGTCCAATGCCGGGCTGCACGAGCCGGCTTCAGCCGGCTTCCCGTGGTTCCAGCCGGGGGATTCATTTCATCCCCCGGTGCTGGCGGCCACGCCAATATTGACCCATCCACACCGATCCCCGCCCTCGTAGCCTGCGCAGGCAGGCTTCCAGCGGTTGTTGCAGCGGTTTGAACCGCCGGAGACCTCTGCACTGTTGCTAGCGTAGCGTCCGCGCACAAAAAGCGCGGCGGCCGACTACCCATGTTTGCACATGGCAGAGCCCTGGGGCTCTTGTCATCGGCCGCTCGCGCAATTGTCCTGGGCCCAAAGCTAAACCGCAGCTCTGCCCGGGTCAATTCGCGCCTTCATCTTCCTGCCACCCGATCCTGATCACTCACTCCCCACGATTGCGGCCCAGGCGGCGGCAGTGTCGCGGAAGTCGGGGAAGAGGTGGTCGGGGGCGTGGGAGGCGAGGTCCTCGGCGGTGTGGCGGCCGGTGGCGACGGCGATGGTGCGGACCCCCAGGTGCGCGCCGCAGGTGATGTCGAAGGGAGTGTCGCCCAGGATGACGATCTCCTTGCCCGCGTACTCGACGCCGGTTTGCTCGCGCGCGCGGCGCACGGCGACCGCGGGGAGCTCCGGGCGGTCCGCGTGATCGGAGCCGAATGCGCCCACGCGGAAACGCTCCCACGCCAGCCCCGCGGCGTCCACCTTGATCCGCGCGCCCGCCTCGATGTTCCCCGTCAGCAGCCCCATCACCACCTCGCCACCCGCATCCTCCACGCACCGCAGCAGCGCGTGGATACCCGGGAGCGCCTCCACATCCGTGTGCTCCATCTCCCGGCGCAGGTTGGCGATGTAGTGTGCCCAGAGGTCCGCGAGGCCGCGGTCGATCTCGTCGCGCGGGAGCCCGGCGGCGCTCATGAGGGCGTGGACGATCTGTGGATCGGTGCGCCCGGCGAAGGAGTAGCTGTCGATGGGGCCGGTGGTGCCGAACACGTCTACCAGCGCGGCGTGCAGCGCCCGCTTCCCGGCGCCGTCCGCGGTGAGAAGGGTTCCGTCGATGTCGAAGAGGACCAGCCGCCGCATGCCGCGCTCGCGGTTCGGGAGGAGCGGGGCAGCGCAGGGCGTGCCCGTCGAGCGGAGGAAGCTATGCGGGCGGGGGTGGAAAACGAAAGGAACGGCAGGACTCACGCGAAGGCGCGGAGAAGGTCAACGGCGAAAAGCATCACACGGAGAACACAGAAGGAACAGAAAGCCACAGAGAAAATGTTGTGCGGTTCTCCCTGTGGCTCTGTGTGAGGCCCGCGGTTGCAGTTCTCCGCGTGAGGCTACTGGCAGCAGGATGCTTCGGTGGCGCCCGCGTGCAGGGCGGCGGTGCGGGCGAGGTCGCGGATGAAGTTGAGCGTGGTGTGGCGGACCGCCGCGTCCGTTCCCGCCAGCACCGCCTGCATCTCCCAGACGGCGTCGGAGCGGAGCTGGTCTTGGAGCGCGAACCCCTCGTCCGTCAGGTGCAGCTGGAGGGCGCGGCGGTCGGCGGGGTCGGCGGTGCGCGTCACCCAGCCGCGGTACTCCAGCGCCGCCACGATGCGGCTGGCCGTGCTCTTGTCCACGAACAGCTCGGCGGCCAGGCGGTTCAGCGAGATCGGCCCGAGCCGCTCCAGCGCCTCCAGCGCGTGCGCGCCGGACACGGTGATCCCGTAGAAGGCCACGCGGTCGCGCGAGCGGTGCTGCTGGAGGCGCACCACGTCGCCCAGGGCGCGGTGGAACGCTTCGGCTTCTTCGTGGAGGGGTGATTCCATGCGGAGGACCCGGTTGGTGGATGCAACCGATGGTACCGCGCGGGGCCTCGCGAGTCAACGGGCAGGCGCGGCGGGAAGGGTGAATGAGAAGGTGCTCCCCGCCCCCGGCGTGCTCGCCACCTCCACGTGGCCGCCGTGCGCCTCCACGATCCCCTTTACGATGGGGAGCCCCAGCCCCAGCCCGCGCCGGTCGGTGCGGCGCGCCTGCCAAAAGCGGTCGAAGAGGCGCGGGAGGTGCTCGGCCGGGATCCCCGCGCCGGTGTCCGCCACCTGGAAGCACACGGCTCCCTCCATCCCCTCCGCGCGCAGTGTGACGGTGCCCCCTTCCGGGGTGAACTTGATGGCGTTGCCCACCAGGTTGCTGAACACCTGCACCAGGCGGTCGCGGTCGGCGTAGAGCGTGGGGAGGCGGTCGCCCGCGTGGCACTTCAGCCGCAGCCCGGCGCCTTCGGCGAGGGGGCGCATCATCGTCTCCACCTCGTCGAGCAGGGTGGGGACCTCCACCACGGAGCAATCCACCGCCAGCCGCCCCGTCTCGATGCGCGTGATGTCGAGCAGGTCCTCGATCATCCGGTTCATGCTGTCGATGGAGCGCTTGATGATCGCCAGCTGCTTGCGCACCATCTCGTCGTCGTCGGGAAGGACGTCGAGGAGGAAGGACGAGCTCATCCCCACCGTATGGAGCGGGTTGCGCAGGTCGTGCGAGACGATGGAGAGCATCTCGTCGCGCGTGCGCACCGCCGTCTCCGCCTCCCCGCGGGCGCGGCGCTCCTCCTCCATCACCAGCGCGCGGCGGAAGGCGACCGAGAGGAGGTCGCCCATGGCGCGGGCGTGGGCCGCCTCCTCGCCGCCAAAGGTGCCCTGGCCGGGGGAGCGGAGGAGGATCAGCGCGCCGAGCACCCCCTCCTCGTCGGCCAGCGGCACCACCAGCCCGGTGCACCGCTCGCACGACTTCTCCAGGTAGGGCGCCATCGACTCGCCGATCTTCGCCACCTCGGCCAGGGCGCGGGGCTCGCGCGCCTCGATGATCTCTGCGGTGAGCGACCCCGGGTACGGCGCCCGGGTGCCGAGCGGGGGGACGCCCTCTCCCGAGCCGGCGACCACCACCACCTCGTGCGCCTGGGCGCGCTCCACGTACGCCCCGAACGCGCGGGTGGAGTGCACCGCCTCCTCGGCCACCTTCTCCACCATCTCCCGCACCGAGAGCGCGCCGCTGAGCGTACGGGCGAGGGCGCGCAGCGACGCCTCCTTCTCCACCCGCACCGCCACCTGCGACGCGAGCCGCCGCTCCCGCACCGTCAGCGCGGTGACGGCGCCGACCGCGGCCAGCGCGAGCGCGGTGAGGAAGACGGAGCTGGCCAGCTCCATCCGCTCGTAGCCGCGGATGCGGTCGCGCCGGTCGGCGGCGATCCACTCCAGCTCCTTCTGCACCTGCGCGGCCGACCTGAGCGCCGCTTCGTAGTGGTGCTGCTGCACGCCTACCAGCGCGGCGAAGCGGTCCGGGGGCACCTCGCCGCGTGTGAGGGCCACGCCGGGCTCGCGCCAGGCGCGCACGTGCCGGCGCAGGTCGGCGACGCGCGCCACCGCCTCGGGGCCCAGGCGGCGCGCGTAGCCCTCCAGGCGGTCCATCTCGCGTTCGGCTTTGGCGGCGGCGCGGGCGCTGCGGTCCAGGAAGGCGGGGTCGCGGTTGATGATGTAGCCGCGCCCGGCGGAGACCTCCACGGCCAGCGCCTCGTCCACCTCGCCCTCGGCTCGGCGGGCGGGCTCCACCACGTCGATGATCTCGCGGCGCAGCAGCTCGCTCCGGCGCTGGAGGAGCGCCGGCACGAGCACCAGCCCCAGGAGCGAGAAGACCACCAGCGAGAGCGGAAGCCAGGTGTTCCGTCCCGGGACGTGCGGGCGGCGGGCGGGCGCGCTTGGTGGCGTGTGCTCGCGCCTGGAGGGCGTGCGTGGTTCGTCGTCCGGGGTCATGGCGGCGCTTTGGGCAAAGGGCGGGCCGCGTGGGGGCACATCGGGGCCGGCGGTTGAAACCGCTGCAACAACCGCGGGAAGCCTGCCTGCGCAGGGTCCGGGGGCGGGGATTGGTGGAGGGCGGCAGAGGCGGTCCGGCGGCTGGTCGCCGGGGGATGATTCCCCCGGCGGAACGACGGGAAGGCGGCTGAAGCCGGCTCGAGAAGCGCGGCATCGGACCCGGAGTCCGCGGAGGCGGGCCAGCGGCGGATTCATTCGCACGTGGGGCGGGCCGCGGAGCATCTTCAGGGCACGGGCTGCCCCTACGAGGTTCGGGTGCGGGATACGGGGTCGAGACGGGAGAGAGGGCGGGCGCGATGAATCGCGCCCCTACACGGATGTCCTCGCCGAGTCCGCGCAGGCGGACTTTGTGCTGTTGTTGCCGCGAGTTTACTCGCCACAGACTTGCCGCTGCCCTCGATCAGCTCCCCAGCCGGCGCTGCTCCTTGGCGGCGCGGCGGAGCTCGCGGTGGCGCTGGCGGGCCTCGCGGGCGGTCTCGCCGGGGTGGCGGACGCTCACTTCCACGCCGGCCATAAGGACGAAGCCGCCGATGCGCAGGACCGGGGCGTCCGGCGGGGGAGGGTCCACCGTGCGGCTGTGCTCCTCGAAGCCGCCCATCAGCGCGATTCCGCTCATCTCCACGCGCACCCCCGGCGGCACCACCACCTCCACGCCGCCCATCCAGGCGAAGACGTTCAGCTCCGTGATGCCGGGGGGCATGCGCGCTTCGCGGAAGTCCAGCTCGGCGCCGCCCATCACCGCGATCACGTTGAGCTGGCGTGAGGGGGTCCAGGCTCCCTTGCGGGTGGCGCCCGCCATCACCGCCACGATCGTCTGCTGCGGCGAGACCTGCGATGGGTGCGCGAGCTGCGTTCCCGCGCTCACCACCGGCTCGGGAGCGTGGACGGCGGGGAGGTCCGCCACCAGGGCGCGGAGCTGGTCCACCGTGGAGGCGCGCTGGGCCTCGTCCAGGCGCGATTGGAGCTGGTCGGCGTCGATGTGCTCCTGCGCGAACCCGCGGCAGAGCTCGGCGATCGTGCGCTCGCGCGTCTGCTCCAGCGGCACGGGATGGAGCGGCTCGGGACGGGACATGGCGCTTCGCGGGGCTGGGGCGGTTCGTGTGCTGACGCTTGCTGGCGACGCAACGTAGAGGCCGCTCCGGGGCGCAACAAGCCCGCCGGGCATGGTCGTTGCGCGATGTGGCCTCACGTGATTTATCCGATACTACTCCAGAGAGGGAAATGCCAATGCGAATCCGCAGATCGCTGGCCACGCTGGCGCTGGTGATGGGAGCGCTGTCGGCAGGGTGCACGGCGAAGGTGGAGGACGAAGGCAAGCTCCCTGACGTGGAGGTAAAGGGCGGCGAGGCGCCGAACGTGGACATCGATCCCGCACAGGTCAACGTCGGCTCGGACACCAACACGGTGGTCACTCCCACGGTGGACGTGAACTCCACAGAGGGGAACAAGCAGTAACGATGGGTCGGGCGCGGGCGGGCACCTTCGGGTGCCCCGCCTGCGTCTTCTTGCGGACATACACCCCTGTCTCTGGGGATGAGGAGCGGATCGATGCAAAAGTGGATGGCGGCCGCGCTGATCGTGGCCGTGCTGATGGGTGCGGGGTGCAGGGGAAAGGCGCAGGGCGCGAACCGTGGCGGGGCTGCGGGCTCCGACGCCGGTGGCGGCACCGCGTCCGCGGCGGGCGGCGGCGCCCCGGCGGACGAGGAGACCGTCCCCGGCGGCTTCACCGTGGACACGCAAAAGGTGGAGAACCTCAAGGGCGCCGGGGTGTCGGTCAACGAGCCCGACTGATCGCCGCCCCCGTGATGAGGATCGAGCCGCTCGGGGACAGCGCCGTCCAGATCGTCCTGGGAGATGCCCCCGACGAGCCGACCCGCCGTCGCGTCGCGGCGGCTGCGCGGCGACTGGATGAGTCCCGCCTTCCCGGCCTCATCGAATGCGTCCCCGGCTTCACCTCGCTCACCATCCACTACGATCCGGTCCGGCTTCCCCCGTCGGATGCGGGCTGGCTGGACTCTTCGCTCGCCCATCTCCTCGACGAGCTGGATGAGTCCGCGGGCGACGATGGGCGGCTCGTGGAGATCCCCGTCTGCTACGGTGGCGAATTCGGGCCGGACCTGGAATCGCTCGCATCGCTGCACGGGCTCACCGCGGACGAGGCCGTCGCGCTCCATGCGGCGGGCGGCTACCGGGTGCACCTGGTTGGCTTCGTCCCCGGCTTCCCCTACCTGGGCGGCCTGGACGCGAAGCTCGCCACGCCGCGCCGGGAATCGCCGCGCACGGTCGTGCCCGCGGGGAGCGTGGGGATCGGCGGCGCGCAGACGGGGATCTATCCCGTGGAGTCGCCCGGTGGCTGGCAGCTGATCGGGCGCACGCCGCTGCGTCTCTTCGATGCGCACCGCGACCCGCCGGCCCTGCTGCGCGCGGGCGACCGCGTCCGGTTCGTCCCGGTGGATGCCGAGGCGTTTCGGCGGATGGAGCAAGGCGCGTGATCGAGGTGCTCCGTCCGGGCCTGCTGACGACGGTCCAGGACCTGGGCCGCACCGGCTTCCAGGACCAGGGCGTGCCCATGGGCGGCGCCGCGGACCCGGTGGCGCTGCGCATCGCCAACCTGCTGGTGGGGAATCCGCAGGGCGCGGCGGGGCTGGAGATGACGCTCGCCGGGCCGCGGCTCCGCTTCGCGCGCACCGCGCTGATCGCGCTCGGCGGCGCCGGGATGACGGCCGATCTGGACGGCGTCCCGATCCCCTTCTGGCGGCCGGTGCGGGTCCGCGCGGGGGAGACGCTCGACGTCCGCGGGGCGCGCACCGGGTGCCGGGCCTACCTGGCGTGCGCGGGCGGGATCGCGGTGCCGCCCGTGCTCGGCAGCCGCGGCACGTACCTGCCGTCGGCGTTCGGGGGGTTCGAGGGGCGCGCGCTGCGAACCGGCGATCGTCTGCCAGTGGGGAAGGCGGAGGCGAGGTCGGCCGCCGTGCGTACCGCCATCGAGCGGGAGGGTCGTAGGAACGGGGTCGCGTCGTGGCGGGTGGCCCCCAGCGCGCTCCCCGCCTACCACGCCGAGCCCGAGCTGCTGCTGATGCCGGGGAGCCACACGGATGCGCTCACCGAGGCGTCGCGCGCGCGGCTCTTCACCGAGCGATTTCGGGTGAGCCAGCACACGGACCGCATGGGGTGCAGGCTGGAAGGGCCGGCGCTTGCCCTCTCCGCTCCAATCGAGCTGACCAGCGAGGGGGTGGCGCCCGGGACGGTGCAGCTTCCGCCCGGCGGCTCGCCCATCGTGCTCATGGCGGATGGCGGCACCACGGGGGGCTATCCGCGCATCGGCCACGTGGCCGCGGTGCACCTCCCGCTCCTGGCGCAGCTTCGCCCCGGCGACCACCTTCGCTTCCGGCAGACGACGCTGGAGGAGGCGCACCGGCTCCTGCGTGCGCGCGAGCTCGCCCTCACCCTGCTCGCGGACGCCCTTCGTCTGCGCAGCGCCGGCATCTGAACGGCAGTTTCACACAGAGACACGGAGGAACAGGAGAGGGCACGGAGGAACTCCGCCGAAACCCTCCTCCTCTTGCTGTTCCCTCTGTGTCTCTGTGTGAGGCTGTTCGACACCTGGGGCTATGAACCGAACGATCGATCTCAACTGCGATCTGGGAGAGAGCTTCGGCGCCTACCGGATGGGCGACGATGCGGGGGTGCTCCCGTTCGTGACCTCGGCAAACGTGGCGTGCGGCGCGCATGCGGGCGATCCGTCCGTGATGCGCCGCACCGTGGCGGCCGCACTGGAGCACGGGGTCGCGATCGGGGCGCATCCCGGATTCCCGGACCTGGCTGGCTTCGGGCGGCGCGAGATGAGGATCTCGCCGCAGGAGGCGTACGACCTGGTGCTCTACCAGGTGGGCGCGCTCGCCGCCTTTGCGACGGCCGCCGGCACCTCGCTGCGCCACGTGAAGCCGCACGGGGCGCTGTACAACATGGCCTGCGCCGATGCCGCCCTCGCCGAGCCGATCGCCCGCGCCGTCCGCGACCTGGATGCGGGGCTGATCCTCTTCGGCCTCCCAGGAAGCGAGCTGCAGCGCGCCGCCGAGGGTGCGGGGCTCCGCTTCGCGCGCGAAGCCTTTGCGGACCGGGGATACGCGGAGGATGGCTCCCTCGTCCGCCGAGGCGCGCCGGGGGCGATGATCGACAATCCCGACGATGCGGTGCGGCGCGCGGTGGAGATCGCCGCCGAGGGGCGCACCCGGACGGCGGACGGCGCCGAGCTACGGCTGGAGGCGGACACGATCTGCATCCACGGCGACCGGCCCGATGCCGCTCTTTTCGCGCGCACCCTGCGTGAAGGGCTGGAAAGGAGCGGCGTGCGGGTGGCGGCACCCCTGAGCGGAGGCTGAGCGTGGAGCAGCGAGAACGGAGGAGCGCGCTGATCGGCGCGGCGTTCCTGATGGCGACGTCCGCCATCGGGCCCGGGTTCCTGACCCAGACGGCCGTGTTCACCGGCAAGCTGGGGGCGAGCTTCGGCTTCGCCATCCTGGCGTCGGTCATCCTCGACATCGGCGCGCAGCTCAACATCTGGCGCGTGATCGCGGTGGCGGAGCGGCGCGCGCAGGACATCGCCAACATGGTGGCGCCGGGGCTGGGGACGCTCCTCGCTGTGCTGGTGGTGCTCGGCGGGCTGATCTTCAACATCGGCAACGTGGCGGGCGCCGCGCTGGGTCTGCAGGCGCTGCTGGGGATGCCGCTCGCCACCGGGGCGCTGGTCAGCGCGGGGGCGGCGGTGGGGCTCTTCCTCTTCCGCGACGCCGGGCGGGCGATGGACCGCTTCGCGCAGGTGCTTGGCTTCGTGATGATCGCCCTCACCCTGTACGTGGTGGCGACTTCGCGGCCTCCGTTCGGGGAGGCGGTCCTTCGCTCCGTGGCGCCGCTGAAGCTGGACTGGATCGCGGTGGTGACGCTGGTGGGCGGCACGGTCGGCGGCTACATCACCTTTGCGGGCGGGCACCGGCTGCTGGACGCGGGGATCTCCGGGCGGGCCGCGCTCCCCGAGGTGTCGCGCAGCGCCGTGACCGGGATCATCGTCACCAGCATCATGCGCGTGGGGCTCTTCCTGGCGGCGCTAGGCGTGGTCTCCGCCGGCTTCAAGCTGGACCCCGCGAACCCGCCCGGCTCCGTCTTCCAGCACGCGGCGGGGGAGGTGGGGCTGCGGCTCTTCGGGCTGGTGATCTGGTGCGCGGCGGTGACCTCGATCGTGGGCGCGAGCTACACCTCGGTTTCCTTTCTGCGCACCCTGAGCACGCGCGTGGAGACGCGGCAGCGCACCGTAATCATCCTCTTCGTCGTCCTCTCCACCGCGGTGTTCCTGGCCGTGGGACGCCCCGTGCAGCTCCTGGTGGCCGCCGGCGCCGCCAACGCGCTCGTCCTGCCGCTCGCTCTCGGCGCGATGCTCCTGGCCGCGCGCCGCGTCGCCATCATCGGCGACTACCGGCATCCGGTCTGGATGTCCGTTTTCGGCTGGGCGGTGGCGGTCGCGATGGCGGTGATGGCCGTGTATACCATCGTGACGACGGTGGCGGGGATGTGGTGACACCGTCTGGTGGCAATGAATAGGTAGTCACCGCCCCCCGCTCTGTGTGTGACAGTAGCCACGCGGGCGATCCAGCCTGCAGAGGTAAGGCCGCGTGCTTGACCAGGTGCGACAACGCCTTCTCCATTGACGGAAAGTTCGCGAGCCGTTTACGTTTCGGGACGGAGATGCCAGAATTGGCGCCCGCGGGCCGGAAGAGCGAACTGCATATGTTGGCGGTGAGTTGAGTGTAGCTTTGAAGGGCTACCGCGCTCCGCAGCACGGGCGCGCGACCCCATCTTTCCCGGGTAGCCAAATCCGCACCCCGACGGTTTGTTCGCCCGCCCCCACCTTTTCAAATAATGGGGACTATGAACAAGCGAAACTCCAAGTTACGGCTATGCTCGTTCTGGAGGGTCATTTCTACGGCGGGAATAGTCGGTATCATGATGGTCGGTGGATGCGAGCAAGCAGACGCACCCATTGCCGGACCGGTGTCGGCACCCTCACCTGCCGCGTTGCGGCGCTATGTAACTGGGGATGCGGCCGCCGCACTCAATAGCCAGGGCCTCTTCTCGTTCGCCGCTCCGAGTTCACCGAGTGCACGCCCGATCATCACGGCGCAAAGAGCCGGGGAACTGGCCCTTGCGTCAGTGCGGACCTGGGGTCCATCGCTCCACGAAGCATGGGTAGGGGAGCGCGGCAGACCTTTCGATATCCAAGCGCTGCGCGTGGATTCGCGTATTCTCTTCGTGAAGACTCCTTACGGTCGCTTCCCAGACGGGTACCACCCCGCGTACGCACGGCTATACGGCCCCTACTATATCGTCCAGTTGAATTCCGGATCCGAACCCACCTTGCTGGTCTCCGTATCCGCATACGCAACAGACGTTACGGTCGACGGGCGCGGAATCGTGCACAGGCCGGTAGAACGTGGGAACGAGTTTGTTCACCAGGTGCTGCCCGCGACACAGCAAGACTGGTTTGTGTCGCCCGAGGGCGCGGTGGAACGGGTCGGGCGTGAGAGGGGCGCTCGGGTGACCCGAACCCCCGAGCTCATCCGCATCAACAAGAAACACGTCCCATCTTCCGCGGTCTGGAAGCTGTCACTTGACCGGGACATTGACGTAATGCACGACGGCCGTGCAACCCCCCTGCGCACCCGCGAGTTATATGTACCGACCGCTCGTGGCGCGCCGATGATGGTACGGGTAGCGAATGCTGGAAGAGTGGAATCCGCGCACGTTCTCGTCCGGACGGGACGCGAACTGCGCAGCGTGCCTCTAGAAGTTCCAATCGTTGAGGGCGAGACTACGGCCTTCAGTGCTCTGGGTGCGCACGAGGGAGGGCTCTGAGCATGAACAGAACAATTGCCACGATTTTCGGGGCCGGCGCGCTATCCGGATTGCTCACGGGATGCGATTTTGAAGCCGCCAAGGGCTGCGAGCGGCTCGGATACTTCCCGAGCAGCAACGCCTTCGATCTCGAGTACGACATGAAACTACCGGACACTTGTCCGGTTGCACTCGCCACTCCCGGTACGGATACGAAATACGCCGGAGCCAATCTCTTCGATTTTGGGCAGGAAGACTTCGACGAGGGAGTTGCGATCGTGTACAATTCGAAGGGCGAGGTGGTCGCGGACGAGAGGGAGGAGTTCCGGTTCTTTTACAATCCGGAGCCCACCGCGCAGCACTGGCAGGCGCGACCGAAAGCCGAGTACGTCGCAGCCACGGGCACAAAACAGGTAAGCGACCATGATATCGCAGAGTTCAGTGGCTGGGAGGACGGGGTAAAGCGGGCCTGGGCCAAGGTCAAGATCAACTACCGGCAATCGTCGGTTTCCACGAAGCTGACGGGAGAACAAATTCCGACGCCGGGTTCGACACATATCTGGAACGCCCCGACAACCGGCGGATCTCCTGGATACATGTACCAGTGGTATCGGAATGGAACACCGGTGGGGAACGGGCCCTCGTACACTGCTAACGCGGGATCATCTGCGTTCGACCTCCGCGTCGAAGTCACCGACCAGACGTGGAGCACCGTGGCGGCTGTGCTGATGGTGAAAGTAGGCGGTGTCGAAGCCTCCGTGGCGGGCCCTATACTCGTGTACTCAAGCTCCGGAGGCGGCACCTGGAATGCGACCGGACGCGGCGGGACCGGGGCATACACCTTCGAGTGGTACCTGGACGATACATACGTGGGGAGCGGCCCCTCGTTCAGTGGGTACCCCGGCGAAAACACACACACCATACGCGTTGACATGAGGGACTCAGCAGGAGCTTTCGATTCGCACTCGTTTTTCGTGAGAGGGATCGGAAGTGGTGACGGCACCTGCGAGCCCGTATTTCCCGCTGTTGCCTGCTGAGACGCTGGGGAATGGCTTGATCTACGAGCCATTTTCCCGTGCAGGTATAGGCGACGATCACGCTTCGTGCACTACCGCCACGGCAACTAACGATGGCCTCGAAGAGCATCTGGTACGCGATGAGAAACGAACGCTTTCGACCCTCGAAACTGGCGCTGTTCGTTGCGCTAGCGTTCGCTTCTGCTTGTGGCGACGCTGGCATCACGGAACCAGGAAGCACTGAAGACGTGCGGCCGTTCGTTACGGGCGCTGCGTCGGCGAGCGTGGATGCCCAGGGGCTGTTCGTGTTTCCCACACCGGTTTCACCGAGCGCGCTTCAGATCCTCACGCCCGAACGCGCGCGGGAACTGGCCGAGGCCCATGTCCGGACCGATGGTCCAAACTTCGAGAAAGATTGGGAGAAAGAGCGGGGTGCAGGGATTGACCTCGCTACCCTTCGTGCAGATCCGCGCGTGCTGTATGTGCCGACTCCCTTTAGCCTTATGCCGGAGGGGTACCACCGCTCGTATACCCGCGAGCTAGGACCGTATTATCTCGTGCGGATGACATCCGGGCGAGAGGTCGTTCTTTACATCGCGGTCGCCGCGTACGCGACCGAAGTAGCGATTGACGCGGATGGGAAAACCCAGCGTCCCGCTCTCGGTCGGGGCGGCGAGTTCGTTGTGCACCCGATTGCGCGGGACACCGCTCAGTACCGGATGTTCACACCTGAGCAAGCGGCGATCCTGGCGGGACGCATGACCGGGGTGCGGGTGAGCGAGATTCCGGTGCTGGTGCAGCAGCAGAAGCCCTACAGTCCTACGATCTCGCTCTGGAGGCTGACGCTGGAGCGGCCGGTGCGGGTGCGTGCCGCGCAAAGCGCACGAAGCCTGGACGTGAGCGAGATATACATAGATGCTCTCCGGTCGTCCCGACTGCAGATCCCGGTGCTGAACCAGCCTACGAGCGATACCATATTCGCCCTTCGTGCGAGGCCGGACGGTAGCCTGATAAACTCGGACCCGGAGAGGCTCCTTATCCCGATCCTGGCGGGAGCGCCTACCCACTTCGAGCCGGTGATCGTCGAGTCGCGCTGATCCCTCTTCAGTAGATATAGGCGAGCCCCCACCCGCTCATCACCTCGCGGCCCCTCCCCCAATGACCACCCGGGGGAGGGGCGTTTGCATGCATGGGTGCGCGTGGGTGCGCCACGGCGCGGGGGCGGGCACGGGCAGCCACGTGGGGCGGCCCCTACGAGGATCGGTGCGAACCACCGGGGTTCGCGGTGGGGGAAAGGGTGGGCAGACACGCAGGTCTGCCCCTATGGAATTGGTGCGTGGGGCAGCGGTCGAGGCGGGGCGAGGGTGGGCGCGATAAATCGCGCCCCACCGGATCTGCGCGCCGCAAACGGTGTTCTCCCCCTCGCCCGCCCTGCGCCCCCGCAGGCGGGGGAGGGGGCCGGGGGGAGGGGGCCCTCTACCGCACCGCCCCCGCCACCTCCTCCAGCTCCGCCCAGCGGGCGTACAGAGCATCCACCTGCTCGCTGGCCTCGCGGAACTGCGCGGTCACGCGCTGCACCTCGTCGTTGCCGGCCGCGTAGAGGGCGGGGTCGGCGAGGCGGGCTTCGAGCTCTTCCTTTCGGGCTTCGGCCTTCATGATCGCTTCCTCCATCCCCTCCAGCTCGCGCTTCTCCTTGTAGCTCAGCTTGCGCTCGGTGGAGGGGCGGGCAGGGGCGCCGGGGGCGGGCTTGCGCGCGGCGGGGGCGGCGGCCGCGGCGGCTTCGGCTTCGCGCTGCTCCTTGAGGCGGCGATACAGGTCGTAGCCGCCCGCGTGGCGGCGCAGCTCGCCGTTCCCCTCGAAGGCGATGAGGCCCGTGGCCACCTTGTCCAGAAAGAAGCGGTCGTGCGTCACCAGGAGCACGCAGCCGGGATAGTCGGAGAGGACGTCCTCCAGCACCTGGAGCGTGACCAGGTCCAGGTCGTTGGTGGGCTCGTCCAGGATCAGCAGGTTCGCCTCGCGCAGGAAGAGGCGGGCGAGGAGAAGCCGGTTCTTTTCGCCGCCGGAGAGCGACTTGACCTTCTGGCGCTGCTGTGGGACGGGGAACAGGAACGTCTCCAGGTGCGAGCGCAGGTGGATGCGCTCGCCGCCCACCACCACCCAGTCCTGCTCGGCGGCGGCCTCGTAGACGGTCTTCTCGGGATCCAGCTCTTCGCGGCGCTGGTCGAAGTAGGCGATGTGCGTGTTCTTGCCGAGCTCCACCTCGCCGGCGTCGGGATGCTCGGTGCCCATGATGATGCGCAGGAGCGTCGTCTTCCCCGCCCCGTTGGGGCCGATGATGCCGATTCGCTCCCCCGCCTGCAGGATGGTGCTGAAGTCGCGGACCAGCGTGTGGCTCCCGAACGCCTTGCTGATGCCGTGGAGGTTCAGCACCGTGCGCCCCAGCCGCGGCGCGTCCGCCATCGCGATCTCCACCGTGGTGCGGTTGGGGAGGCGCTTGTCGCGGTGCTCGGACTGCAGGTCGTCCAGGCGGTTGATGCGCGCCTGCTGCTTCCCCGTGCGGGCGCTGGGGGAGCGGCGCACCCAGGCGAGCTCCTTCTCCAGCAGGCGGCTGCGCTTGTCCGCCTCGACGGCCAGGCGCGCGGTGCGCTCGGCCTTGGCTTCCAGGTACTCGGTGTAGCCGCCGGGGAAGGCGGTCAGCTCGCCGGGGGTGACCTCGATCATCCGGGTGACCACGCGGTCCAGGAAGTAGCGGTCGTGGGTGATGAGCATCACCGCGCCGGGGTACTCGCGCAGATGCCCTTCCAGCCAGAGCGTGGTGTCGGCGTCCAGGTGGTTGGTGGGTTCGTCCATCAGGAGGAGCTCGGGCTGCTGCAGGAGGACGCGCGCCAGCGCCACCCGCTTCCGCTCGCCCCCGCTCAATCCTTCCACCGGGCGCTCCCAGCGGTCCACCTGCAGGCGCGTGAGGATCGCCTCCATGCGGTGCTCGTAGTCCCATCCGCCCAGCGCGTCGATGCGCGCGGCCAGCTCTCCCTGGCGCGCGAGCAGGCGGTCCGTGTCGCCCTCGCCGCGGGTGAGGCGGCCGCCGACTTCATGGTAGGCGGCGATGACCTCGTTCAGCTCGGGGGTGCCGCCGGCCGCGGCGGTGAGGATGGTGGCGCCCGCCTCGAACTCCGGCTCCTGCTCCAGGTAGCCCACGCGCATCCCGCGCTGATAGGCGAGCGTCCCCTCGTCGGGCGGCTCCATGCCGCCGATGATCCGGAAGAGGGTGCTCTTCCCCGACCCGTTGACGCCGATGAAGCCCACCTTCTCGCCCTCGTCGATGGCGAAGGAGACGCCGTCGAAGAGGACGCGGGGGCCGAAGCTCTTGTGCAGGTTCTGGACGTTGACGACGTTCATGCTCGCTCGATGGATGGGATCGCCGGGATGGCGCAGCCCAAGAGTACACGCCCGCCCCCTCCCGGTTCAACCCGCCGGGAACTCGCGGGGCTCCGGGCGGTATCGTGAGTGGGCCGTCGTCTGTTTCTTGCACGGGAAGACGCCAGGACCGGAAACCCTGCGAAGCGCTGGATTCGCCATGCTGATGATGTGGTTGCTGTTCTTCTTTCTGGCGTTCGGCGCGAAGGCGCTCCTCGCCCTGGTCATGATCTTCCTGGTGCTGGATTCGGAGCGGGACTGCGCGAGCTGCGCGACCGAGACGCTCCCCCTCCAGATGACCGGGTGGGACCGCGTCATGTCCGTGCTCAGCCTGGGCTACGTGCAGCGCCGCTGGTGCCCGCGGTGCGGCTGGGAAGGGCTCACGCGCACCGGGAGGATGAACCGCGCCGGCGCCCCCTCGTCGTCGGGAGCGCCCTCGCTGCGCTGACCTCCGATCCCCAGGCTGAAACTTTCGACGCCCCGCCCACACCGGCGGGGCGTCGTGTCGTTGGCGAGCGGCGGAGTGTCCCCGCGCACGGACAGCGGCGGTATCGCGCGGATTCGCGGCGGATGAGGGAAGCCGTTGCGGTGCATCCACATCGGCGGCGGGAACGGACGTTCCGGGACGGGGCCCCGCGCTTGCCTTCAAGCGAGTCGTCCGCATTCATCCGTTTCCTTCCGTCCCTCCCGCTTCCATGATCTCCCGCCGCATCCTCCTCGCCGCGCTCTGCGCGATCCTTTCCGCGTCCGCCGCCGGGGCACAGACCGCCGTCGTCCAGGGGCACGCCCTCGCCAACGACGGCACGCCGGTGCCGCTCTCGGTCGTCCGGCTCCTTCCGTCGGCGGGGGGCCAGGGGCGCACCGTGCTGACCGACGCGCGTGGCGCCTTCCGCTTCGACACGGTGGCCGCCGGCAGCTACCGCCTGCGCATGGAGCGCATCGGCTACACCGCGCCGCCCTCCGCCCCCTTCACCGTGGCCGACGGCGCGACCAGCGAGCAGACGCTGCGCGCCGCACTGCAGGCGGTGGTGCTGGAAGGGGTCTCCACCGGCCGCCCCGCGTGCTACACGGGCGACCGCCTCGGTGAAGCCCCGGCCGTGCAGGCGCTCTGGCGCGAGGCGATGAAGGGCGTGGAGCAGCGCCGCGCCTTCGCCGCGCAGTACGCCTACCGCTACAACCAGCGCACCCGCGGAACGGCCCACCTGCGCCTGGTCCGCGACAAGCGCATCAACAGCGACACCACCATCATCATCCACCCGGACTCCGCCCGCGCCCGCCGCGCGCGTGCCGTGGCCGCCGGTGATACGACGCAGACCAAGTCCCTCATGATCAACATTCCCAGCGAGCTGACGCTGGTGCACGAAAGCTTCCTGGTGGGCCACTGCCTGGAGGCCAACCCGCAGCTCGACTCCACCGGCGCCTGGACGCTGCGCTTCCGGGCGCTGCGCTCCGCCCGAGGCACGCTCAACCTTTCCGGCGCGCTGCGGCTGGACTCGCGCACCTTTGCCGTCCGCCAGATCGAGTTCCGCTACCTGGACGGGCGGCGGGAGTGGGCCGCGGGCACGCTCGACTTCGGTGAAGTCTCCACCCCGTTCGGCGCGGTGCGCCTGCCGCGCTCCGCCCAGGTGCGCGCCGACCCCGACGGCGCCATGGGCCTGGTGATGACGCGGCTGGAGGGAACCGTCGACTTCCACAGCTATCGGGCCTTCGAAAAGGTGCGCGGCGGCTGAAGAAAAAGCATCACACAGAGAGCACGGACGGAACCGCGAAGGCACAGAGAACCTCTTTCTGTTCTTCTTTCCGTACCCTCCGCGTCTCTGTGCGAGGCCCTTCCCTCACCGTCCACCTGCATGCGCAAGTCCGTGCGAGAGCCCACGTAAACGGGGGAAACGCATGCGCTTGCACGCGGTAAGTGGCTCGCTTCTTGCCCGCCGGGGCACACCATCCGCGGGTCCCAACAAGGCCTGCCCCTTCCCCCACGCACCACCGATCCGCCCCGGCGGAGGTGAGAAACGTGACCTCGGTAGATCCAAAGCAAACCATCCTGGTGGTGGACGACAACCTGGACAACGTGGAGATCCTCCGCGCCTTCCTCGAGTCGCGCGGCTACACCATCGCCGAGGCGAGCGACGGGAAGTCGGCGCTCGCCAAGATGGAGACCGTCAAACCCGCCCTGGTGCTGCTGGACGTGATGATGCCGGGGATGGACGGGTGGCAGGTGTGCCGCGCCATCAAGAACCACCCGGAGTTCGGCGGCACCACCAAGGTGGTGATGGTGACGGCCAAGGGCGCCTTCGAAGACAAGTTCGAGGGCCTCCGCTCCGGCGCGGACGACTACGTGGTGAAGCCGGTGGACTTCAAGGACCTGCTCGCCAAGGTGCAGCGGAACCTTGCGGCCCAGGGGGGCGCGGCGTGAGGATCGTAGGCTACGTTCGCGACGAGAGGCTGCAGGCGGCCGTCGAAGAGGCCGCGACCGCGATGGGCGCCGAGCTCACCCTGCTGCAGGCCGGCGAGACGGGGGCCGCGGGGGCCGAGGCGCTCACCGCCGCGCTCCGCACCCACCCAGACGTGGCGCTGGTGGAGCCCCGCGCCGACCTCCTGGCCACCGTGCGCGACGAGACGGGGGCACGGGGGATCTGCATGCTGGTGGCGTGCAGCACAGACGAGGAGGTGCGCCGCGCCGTCGCCGCGCGGGCGGACGACTGGCTCTACCTTCCCACCACGGCGGACGAAGTGGCGTCGCGCGTGTGGGCGGTGAGCCAGCGCACGCGCCGCGGCGAGGGCCCCAGCGACCAGACGCAGGCCGCCGAGCACCTGCGCTACGAGGAGCTCCTCTTCGACCGCTCCACCGGCTTCCCCACGCTCCCCGTGATGCTGGAGCAGGGGCGCGACATGCTGGAGCGGCGCGGGCGCATGACGGTGCTCTACATCCAGTTCGTGCGCTACAGCAAGCTGGAGGAGATCTACGGCTGGGAAAAGCTGGACGAGGTGCTGCAGACCACCGCCAACTCGGTGCGCGAGTTCTACGACCGGCGGCGCAGCAAGGAGGAGTCGCTCCTGATGGTGTCGCACACGGGCGACGACGACTTCATCTTCTTCACCGACCTGCCGGACCCCGTATCCGAGGCGGAGCAGCGCATCAACGAGCTGGCCACGGAGCTGGAGGGGCACGTGCGCGCGCGGCTGGAGGGGGAGCACGGCGAGGACGTGGCGGGGCTGTTCGAGATCTACATCGGCTCGGCGACGCTCTTTCGCAACCCCAAGGTGCGCACGGAGCGGCAGATCTACCGCGGGATCCGCGAGGCGTCGGCCGCGGCGCGCGGGGTGGAGAGCCGCGAGCGCACCCGCAAGGTGGCCGACCTGAAGACGCTGCTGCACGACGAGAACGTCTACATCGTATACCATCCCATCGTGGTGACGGCCACGCGCGAGGTGTACGCCTACGAGGCGCTCGCCCGCGGCGGAATGCGCGCCCTCCGCTCGCCCGAGGTGCTCTTTGGCGTGGCGGAGGAGGCGAACCTGATCTGGGAGCTTTCGCGCCTCTGCCGCAAGCGCGCCATCGAGGGGATCGACACGCACCTGCAGGAGAACGAGCTCCTCTTCCTGAACATCGACCCGCACGACTTCCGCGACCCCACGTTCCGCTACATGGACCTGGACGAGCTGGGCGTGGAGCACCCGGAGCGCATCGTGCTGGAGATCACGGAGCGCACCGCCATCACGGACTACCCCAAGTTCGTGGGGTACCTGAACGAGTTCCGCGAGCGCGGCTTCCGCTTCGCCGTGGACGACGCGGGGAGCGGCTACGCGGGGCTGGGGAGCATCGCCAACCTGTCGCCCGACTTCATCAAGCTGGACATCTCGCTCATCGCGGGGATCGACACCAACTTCATGAAGCAGAACCTGGTGGAGACGATGGTCTCCTTCGCCAACGACCACGGCATCAAGGTGATCGCCGAGGGCGTGGAGCGCGAAGAGGAGTTCGACGCCGTGAAGCGCCTGGGCGTGCACCTTACGCAGGGCTTCCTCTTCCACAACCCCGGCACCATGCACCACGCCGGCGGCGGAATGGGGCACGGGGTGAAGGGCGAGCCGGGGCACTGAGGGCCCCCGCGGGCCCCCTCCCCCGCTCGTTCCTCGCGGCCCCTCCCCCAAAACTACCTGGGGGAGGGGCGTTCGCATGGATCTGCCCCGTCACCCACCGTCACGGGCGCGATTCATCACGCCCGTGTCCGGCGCTGCTCCGTCACCTGCCCTCGGCACCGAAAGCCGTAGGGGCCGCCCCACGGGGCTGCCCGTGCCCGCCCCCGCACCGCCGCCTGCATTTCGCACCGAAAACCGGTAGGGGCGGACCTGCGTGTCCGCCCTCCCTGCCGCCACCTCGCCCGCGGCGGTCGGGCCAGCGTCCTCAGCCTTCGGCGGCCGCGAGGTCCATGTAATACTGCTTCTGCGACGGGTAGTAGTCGTTGAAGTCCGGCATCGTGTCGCCGGTGCGGGAGGCGACCAGGTTGTCGAGGTAGTACTCCCACCCCGGCCCCACGTCGCCGATGTTGGTCTTGTCGTCGAGGTGCTGGGTGAAGCGCATCTCGGTGACGCCGGCGGACTCGCTCAGGTGCGCCTCCAGGCGCCAGTCGCCGTAGTCGTTGATGGCGCGCACGGCCAGGTGGCGCGGCGGCTCGCATGCCTCGATCAGCATCTCGGACGCGGGACCTTCGGCCTCGAACGCCATCGTGTAGCGGATCGTCCGCCCCGCCCCCGGCTCCCCCGTCCACGGACCCCACCACCGGGCGGTGCGCTCCGACTCCGTGATGCTCGCCCACACGTCCTCGATGGGTGCGCGAAAGGTGCGGACGATCACGAGATCACTACCCTCCGGCGTGCGGACGAGGCGTCCCATGGGGGTTGGGTTCATGCGGTTCTCTCCTGGGGGATCGAAGGGGATTCACGGCGTTCGCGCCGCGTGCGGTACACCTCGGTCTCCAGCGCGTCCAGGGGACCGGACCAGCGGTCGTGCAGTTGGGCGATCCACTCCTCGAGCGGCGCCAGGGGAGCCGTGTCGAGCCGGTAGAGCCGCTCGCGCCCACGCACCTCGTCCACCACCAGCCCGCACTCACGCAGCACGCGCAGGTGGCGGCTCACCGCGGGCCTGCTGATCTCGAAGCGGTCCGCGATCTCTCCGGCCGACATCACCCGCTCCCGAAGAAGCATGAGGATCTCGCGCCGGACCTGGTCAGCGATGGCAGAAGCGACTTCCATGCTGGATATGTAACCTACTTGTTACTCTTCGTCAAGAACGATGAATACTCGCCCCAGAACATGGGAACGTGCCAATGCCCCCGCCCCCTCTCCCACGGCAGTTTGTGGGAGAGGGTGGCAGCTGTAAGCTGCCGGGTGAGGGCCCTCGCGCGCGCCGCTCAGGGGCAGGGCGACGTCGCCTCGCCGCGGGTGCGGAGGATCGCGGCCTCCGCGAAGCACGCGCGGCGGTTCTCCGCGGCCAGGGTGCGGACGCGCTGGCTCAGATCGGACACGGCAGGCGAGCCCGGGTAGCGCGCCGACAGCGCGGCGACGCTCCGCTGCGCGTTGCGGAGGGTGGCCCCGGCGTCGTAGTAGGCGCCCTGGTTCTTGAGCACCTGCGCTACGGCCAGATCGGCGCGGACTTCGGACAGCTCGCGCGCGCTCGGCGCCGCGACGGGCGGCGGGGTGCGCCGGGCCGGGGCCTCGGGCGTGCGGCGCGCGGGAGCCTCCGCGGGCGGGGCGGGCGCGCGGCGCGGCACGGTACGCGATGCGCGCGGCTCCGTCGTGCGCGTGGAGCGAGTAGCGACCTCCGCGGGCGGCGTTGGTGTGCGGCGCGGCTCGGTGCGCGGCGTGGCCCTGGGACGCGTCCGGGGCGCGGCGCGCGGCTCCGTGCGTGATGCGGCCGGCGCGGACCTGGACTTCGGCTCCGTGCGCGATGCGGTGGGCGCGGCTTTCGGCTTCGGCGTCGTCCTGGGCGGCGCCTTCGGCTTGGGGCGCTCACGCGGGCGGTCCGGCTCGCGCACGGCGATCCGCTCCGCAGGGGGCTCGGCAGGACGGGGCCTGGGCGGCGCGGGCGACTCGTCGTCGCTCTCCGTCCGCGGCGCATCGGGTGTGTCGGAGTCGATGGCAGCTTCGGCGGCGGGCTCCGACGCGGCGGTGTCGGCGCTCGCCACGTCGGCGCGGTACGCGGCGCGATTGGGCGGGGGAGTCGCGAGGAAGGTGACCACGACTA
Source organism: Longimicrobium sp. (assembly GCA_036389135.1). NCBI lineage: Bacteria > Pseudomonadati > Gemmatimonadota > Longimicrobiia > Longimicrobiales > Longimicrobiaceae > Longimicrobium > Longimicrobium sp. The sequence goes on along the minus strand of DASVQP010000007.1, from coordinate 51,080 downwards.
CCCCCAGAGCGATGCCGAGCTGCGCGCGCCCCGCCCCCGCCCGGGCCACGGCGTAGCCGATCGCCAGCGCCCCGCTCAGCCCCGCGAGCACCCACGCCACCGTGCGCAGCGCCGGCACGGCCCCGGCGACCGCCAGCAGGAGGGCCAGCCCCGCGAACGGGTTCTCCCCCGGCCTGCGGCGCGGAGGAGACGCGATGGTGTCGTCCGGCCGCGGCCCTTCGCGGTTCATGGGGCCGGGGATCGGTTCGCGCCCGGCGTCCAGCTCAGCCCCACCATCACCCAGCCCCCGCTTCCGCCCGCGCCCTCCTCGAGCCCCCCGGGCGCGTCCGCACCTACCTGGCTGATCGACCCGAAGACCCTGCGGTAGCTGGCATCGAGCGCCACCCTGGGCGTGACCGCGAGCCGCACTCCGCCCGCGCCAGACACGCCAAAGCCGGTCGCGCTCCGCCTCTGCGTTCCCTCGCCGTCCGTGTACTCCATGGTGATCACCGATACCGCCGCGTCCACGTACGGGCGCAGGATGGCGCGCGCCGGGAGGAAGACGACGCGGGCGCCGAGGTCGCTGTTCCCCAGGTCGTACGCCTCACCCTCGGCGGGGTCGATACCGGCGAAGGCGCCGCGCGCGAAGACTGCGAAGTGCGACCCTCCCACGCCGAACTCCACCGCCGCGCCGTGCCCCGCCCCGTCGCCGTCGCCCTCGTCCGGGGTGAAGGAGCCGTTCGCGTATCCGAAACCGAGGAACGCCAGCGGCCGTCCGGAGCGGCGCGTGGCTGGGGCCTGGGGCGCGTCGGGTGCAGCCGGGGCGGGCGGGGCGGGCGGGGCGGACGACTTCGGCAGGGGGCCCCGGTGCGTCATGCACTGCGAGGGCTGGCGCAGGCCCGCCAGGAGCTCCGTGGTGGCGCCGGCGGCGGACAGCACCGCCAGCGCCCGGTCGTCCGGGTCGAAGTGGATGCACCGCTGCTGCACCAGCAGGAGGATGCGCGTGCTGCTGACGTCGCTGCGCAGGAGCTCCTCCACCTCGGCCAGCGTGAAGCCGCGCTGCTGTGCGGCGGCCGGCGCGGCGAAGAGAAGCGCGAGCGCGACGAGCGGCACGCCCCAGCGCAAGTGAGTGGCGGTCATCGGGGTGTCCTCTCGGCACGCGGTTTCGAGTCGGTCATGACCGAGGACCAGCGCAGGGCCACCATCAGCCGTTCCCCGCGCCCGCGGAGTGGATCGGAGGCCACGGGAGGAGCGTCGCCGTCATCCTTCACCTTGTACGAGATGGTGGACCTGCGGTACGCCGCGTCGATCCCCAGCCTGCTGGTGAGCTGGAGGAGGACTCCCCCCGCCACCGACCACCCCCACCCCGACCTGTCGCCCCCGGCTTCCTGGGGGTTGGTGTACGTGATCTCGGAGTATCCGCCCCCCAGGTCCACGTAGGGGCGGATGAACCACCGCGCGGGGAAGCCGAGCGCGCGCATTCCGAGCTCCGTCTGTCCCACCGTGTAGTGGGGGCGCGGGTCCGGGTTCACGTCCGCGAAGTCCCAGCGCAGGAAGAACAGGATGGGGTCGGCCCCGGCTGACAGCTCCAGCGCGGCGCCGTGGCCCACGTCGGTGGACCCCGCGGACCGGAACGTCTCTCGGTTGTAGCCGATCACGAACGACCAGACGCCGTCCGCCTCCGCGGCCGTGTCCGGCGCCTCTGCCGGGGCGCGCGCGGGTTGGGCGTTGAGGGCGAGCGTGGTGCACTGCCCCGGCGAGCGAAGCCCCGCCACCAGCGCCTCGGAGCCACCCGCGGCCGCCACCACCTTCATCGCCGCGTTGTCAGGGACGAAGTGGATGCACCGCTGTTGCACCAGCAGGAGCACGCGCTCGCTGGCGACCCCGCTGCGAAGGAGCTCCTCCACCTCCGCGAGCGTCAGGCCGCGCTGCTGGGCGGCCGCCGGGAGGGTGGACGCGCAGAGGATGCCGGCCAGGAAAAGCGATCGTAGGGTGCGCATCGGGAATGGCGGATGGGCAGGCGGCAGGAGCGGCATCTGGTTGGTCATGGCGCCCCGTACGGACAACAAACGTTGTTCGTTTCGCGTTGCGGCGCAAGGGGATACAACGGGGCCACACCGGGGAATGGGCGCCGCGCGACGACCGCACCGGCGGGACAAGCACCGGGGGGTGAATCTCCGGCTGGAATGACGCGACGCGGGGCGGGGCGTGGTGGCCGTGCCGGTCCAGCGGAGGCGAAGGGGCGTGCGGATGGTGGGATCAATCCCGAAAACAAGGGGGTCCATCCCCGCGGTATTGGCGTGGACGCCCGTTGCGGCTATCCCTGTTCCACGCCGCCGAGCCGTGGTCCGGACGTATTCCCGCGTCGCGCATCCGTGAGGCACGCACGGAGGCTCGGCACATGGTGAGGCTCAGCGGCCGCCACCCATGCGTAGTTCCCGTGAACCCCAACCTGGGCCCCACATGGTCAACCGCCGCGAGTTTTTCGGAATCACCCTCGGCGCCGGTGCTTCGCTGGCGCTCAATCCGACGCTGCTCCGCGCATTCCAGAAGCCGGGCGCAGCGCTCATTCAGCGAGCCATTCCGTCCTCCGGTGAGATGCTCCCGGTGATCGGACTCTCGTTCTCGAACCACGCGTTGTGCGCGGATCCCGCCGCGCTCAAGGAGGTCCTGAAGACGTTCGCCGACAACGGCGGCAGGGTCTTCGACGCGCAGCACGGCAACGCGGCCGCGGAGCAGTTCCACGCCACGGCCGCCAACGAGCTCGGGATTCAGAACAGGCTCTTCTGGTCGACGCGGGGTATCCGCCCCGGCGGGCCCGGCGGCCCACCGCAACCCGGCGCCGACGCCGTGCAAGCGCACGTCGAGATGTGGAGAGCGAAGCTCCAGGCGCCCAGGATGGACCTGGTCATGGTGCCCCCACAGGGGGACCCGGCGCACCTCGCCGCCCTGAAGGAGGAGAAGAGGGCCGGGCGCGTCCGGTACATCGGCGTGCAGGTGATCGCCGATCCCGTGTACCCGCAGCTCGAGGCGATCATGCGCAACGAGCCGATCGACTTCATCGGCATCGACTACGACATCGCCAATCGCGCGCGCGTGGAGGACACGATCCTGCCGCTCGCCCTGGAGCGGAAGATCGGCGTGATGGCTTTCTTCCCCTTCGGCAACAATGGCGGAGTCAGCTGCGGGAGTGGCGCCAACCTCTTCGGGCGCGTCGGCGACAGGCCCCTCCCGGAGTGGGCCGCCGAGTTCGACGCCAGGACGTGGGCGCACTTCTTCTTGAAGTACGTCATCAGCCACCCGGCCGTCACCGTGGCCCGCGTGGGGACGACCAAGGCGCACCACATGCTCGACAACATGGGCGGCGGCATCGGCCGCCTGCCGAACGAGGCGACGCGCAGGCGCATGGCGGAGCTGATCGACGCGCTGCCGCCGGTCACGATGGGGGGGGGCGGACCTGCGGCGGAGGCGGCACACGGGCCTCCAGGTTCCATGGTGCTGCCCGCGGCGGTCCTCGACCGCTACGTGGGTGAATACAGAACGGCAACCGGGGACACCTTCAACTTCCGCCGCTACGGGACGATGCTGGTCGTGAAGGCCGGCCGCGGTCCAGACACCGTCATCTACGGGCGCTCCCAGACCCGGTTCCAGCTGGGCCCGAATTTCATCGAGTTCCAGGTCGGCAGCGCCGGAAAGGCCACCGGGCTCATCTACGAGCGGGGCAGCCAGAAGATCCCGGCACCACGCATCCGCTAGCAGGAGGCATTTCGAAATGATCGCCAATCGATGCGCGGAGGGGATCGCGGCAGGTGTGCTCGCTCTCTCGTTCGCCGCGGGGCCCGTACGGGCGCAGCAGCAGGCACCCGTACGCGTACCCGTGTCAGTACTCCAGCGGTACGCGGGCGAGTATGACCAGAACGGGAGCACCGTCAAGATACTCCTCAAGGGAGACACACTGTTCCGGGAGGTGCCGGGACAGCGGATGGTCTTGAGGCCGATCTCCGAGACCCTGTTCAGGGTGGGCCCCATGTTCACGGCGGAGTTCGTGACCGACCAGGCGGGCGGGGTGACGCAAGTCGTCAGCTCCGGGACAATCCAGTTTCGGCTCCCACGCAAAGAGTCTAGCCCAGCGGCGCCACCGGCGCCGCCAGTCGCTGCGGTGCGTGTTCCCAGGCCGGTGCTCGAGCGGTACGTGGGCACATACGAATTCCTCCCGGGCCAGATGGGCCGAACCGATCTCAGAGCCAGGATAACCCTCACGGGAGACACACTCGTGCGGACGTTGAGCGAGGACGTCGTCCTCACGCCGATCTCCGAGACCCTGTTCAGGGTGGGTGATACATCGTTGGTGACGGAGTTCGTGGTCGATGACGCGGGGGTCACGATGATCATGGGCTCGGGCTTCCAGCAGCTGCTGGCTCGCCTCACGTCGAAACCCTGATCGCAGCCCTCCAGCTGCTCGGCCACCCTACCGGGGCAGCCAGAAGGCCCCGGCATCACGCATCCGCCAGGAAGAGGCATTTCGAATGATCAATCATCGATGCGCAGCAGGGATCGCGGCAGGTGTGCTCGCTCTCGCGATCGCCGTGGGGCCCATACAGGCGCAGCAGCAGGCACCCGTACGCGTACCCGTGCCGGTACTCCAGCGGTACGTGGGCGAGTATGACCAGAACGGGAGCACCATCAAGGTGGTCCTCAAGGGAGACACACTGTTCCGAGAGGTGCCGGGACAGCGGATGGTCTTGCAGCCGATCTCCGAGACCCTGTTCAGGGCGGCCCGGATTTCAACGGTGGAGTTCGTGGTGGATCAGGCAGGCGGGGTGACGCAAGTCGTCAGCGACGGCGCCGGTGTCGAGTATCGGCTCCCCCGCAAGGGGTCGCGCGCAGCGCCGCCACCGGCGCCGCCTGCCGCTGCGGTGCGTGTTCCCAGGTCGGTGCTCGAGCGGTACGTGGGCACATACGAATTCCTCCCGGGCCAGATGGGCCGAAACGATCTCAGGGTCGAGATTCGCCTCGTGGGAGAGACCCTGATCCGTTCGATGCAGGATGACCATGTCCTCACGCCGCTTTCGGAGAGCCGGTTCAGGGTGGGCAATACGTCGCTGGTGACGGAGTTCGTGGTCGACGAGGCGGGGGTGACGCAGGTCATGGGCTTGGGCTTCCAGCAGCTGCTGGCTCGCCTCACGTCGAAACCCTGATCGGAGCCCTCCGGCTGCTTGGCCACCTCGACGCCCGTGCAGTCCTGGGCGGCACTGTGAGAACCCGATGGTTGCCCACGATTGCGGCGGGCCGGCAATCGCGCGCGTTGAGCCGGGCGAAACGCGGTGGCTGTCGCGGTCGTTGCGACCGCAACTCGGCTGAGCTACCCCATCGTCGTTGTACGGACGAACCGACATGCTGGCGGAAGACCGGCAATGACCGTCCCAATGTGTCCGGCTGGCGGTGAACTGCGGTAATCGCGTAGCTATGCACGGTGCACTCTTTTGCCTCATGCTTGGAAAATCATCGTGAAACCGATGGCAATGCTAGTCGCGGCAGGGATCGCCGGATGCACCGTCTCCCCGCACGGGTCGATCGTGATGCCGTCCGGTCTGACGACGCCCCCGGCGCCAACAGGACAAGATACCTGTGCCGTCTCACGTCCTGATTTCGGCGGGCCGGCCTCCGGTGCAGAGCGCGCACTCTTCGCATACGACACCACCGCCCCCCTAAATCTGACGAAGGCCGTCGAATCCAGGGACAATGGCGTGGAGGTAAGTGTCGTCTCCTTCAGTAGTCCAGATGGAGGGACGGTGCCCGGGTTGCTCTTCGATCCAACTTCACGCGCCGGTCTGCGCCCAGGCGTGATCATCCTGCCGGGCGCCGGCGGCGCGGCGCGTCACATGACGGTCGAAGCCATGAGGCTCGCGAGGCACGGCGCAGTCGCGATCGCCATTACTCCGCCGTCCGCTCGCCGGAGCGGCCCTTGGCGCCAATTCACCATCCAGGACCGGACCGAGCAGATCCAGCTCATGAAAGACCTGCAGCGCACCGTCGACGTTTTGCGTACGCGGCCTAACGTCGATCCGCAGCGCATCGCGTTTCTGGGGATCAGTTACGGCGGTACAATGGGTGTACAATTCGTTGGCCTCGAGCGCCGGCTCAAGGCCGCGGTATTGCAAGTGGCAGATGGGGGCCTCGTCACGCACGAGACAGGTCCGGGAGACGGCAACCTTGCCAGACTGAGCTGCGGTGCGCGCAATAGTTGGCTGCGGGCTATGGTTCCCATCGAGCCGATTCGCTTCATCCCGCATGCGTCGCCCACGCCGCTACTGTTGCAGAACGGGCGGGTCGACAACTTCGTGCCCTCGGCTGATGCGGAACTCTTGCACCTTGCCGCGCCCGAGCCGAAGACCATCCGCTGGTACGATGCGGGTCATGCGCTCCCACCCCAGGCTGTGGCAGACAGCTACGAATGGCTGCATGCACACATCGGTCTCGACCTGCTAAAGCCACCGAGCTGATTCCAACTCGTGGCTGCGCATCGCTCCGACTCACCCCTGCGGCCGTGGGTGGCTCGTCGCCACGCCGGCGCTTCCGATCCGCCCATTGAGCCCAGCCAAATTCCAGATCGGGCGCATCGGAGCAGGTCTTTGCTGATTCAGTGCCTTAGGCCACGCACACACACGTTTTGAGGATGGGTGTTCACATGCTCGATTCCGGTCTCGCCCGCACCCTATCGGTACTCGCCGCGGCCTGCACGCTTGCGACAGGTCCGGCGCAGGCGCAGCGGGCAGGCACGCGGGCGGCTGCTCCCGCCGCCGTGGCGCAGGGCCAGATCACGGTACCGGCGATTGGCTACACCCGCCGGATGCTGGCGAACGGCCTCACCGTCTACGCGATCCGCGACACCGGCACGTCCAACGTTCACGTCCAGATGGTCTACGACGTCGGTGCCAAGGACGATCCGGCCGGCCGCTCCGGCTTCGCCCACCTGTTCGAGCACATTTTGAGCCGGGTCACCCGCAACCTCGCTCCCGGTCAGTTGAGCCGCATCGTAGAGGAAGAGGCCGGCGGCACCCGCGGCGCCGACACCCAGTACGACAGGACCCGCTATTTCGAGACGGTGCCGGCCAACCGGCTCGAAGCGATGCTGTGGGCGCATGCGGAGCGGCTGGCGCGGTCGGTGCTCGACCAGCCGGTGTTCGATGCGGAGCGGAGCGCCGTCAAAGACGAGACGCGCGAGCGCGTGCTCGCTCAGCCGTATGGACGCCTGATGTACTATTACGCGTACGAGCACAGCTTTATCCGTCACCCGTACCAGCGCCCGGCCCTCGGCACATTTGCGGACATCGATGCCGCGACGCTCGAGGAGGCGCGCGCATTCCACGAGAATTTCTACCGGCCGGACAATGCGACCCTGATCGTTTCCGGAAATTTCGATCCGGCGCAGCTCGAGCGCTGGGTAGACCAGCATCTGGCCCCGATTCCGCGGCCTGCGCGGCCGATCGTGCGCCATAGAATGCCGGTGCAGCAGGCATCGGCCGCCCGCACGGTCGCCGCCTACGCGCCTAACGTGCCGCTCCCCGCCGTGTTGCTGAGCTGGCAGCGGCCGAAGGGGAACCATGCCGATCACGCCGCTCTCGAAGTGCTGACGCGCATTCTAGCGACCGGTGAGTCTTCGCGGCTCATTCGGCGGGTGGTGCGCGAACAGCCGCTGGCCACATCGATCATGCCGGCCAATCTCGGTTTCAAGGAGGCCGGCTTCTTCGCTCTCCTTGCGATCGCCGCCGGCGGCAGGGAACTGGAGGCCGTCGAAGCGGCGCTCGATGCCGAGGTAGCGCGGCTCCGCGACGAGCCGGTGTCAGAGGCGGAGCTGCGCGGGGCGCTCACCGAATACGTCTCCACCGAGCTGTTCCGCCGCGAAAGTGCCACGGGTCGTGCCGAAGCGCTGGCGGAGGGTGTCGTCGTCGCCAACGATCCGGCCTGGAGCGACAAGATGCTGGTGGCGGTGCAGCGGGTGACCGCCTCCGATGTCCAGCGCGTGGCGCGGCGATATCTGCGCGACGACCGGCGCGTCGCGATCACCTATCGTGACGAAGGACAGCGACAGGGCCCCGCCGAGACCGAGCCTTGGCAGCGCCGGACGGCCGAGGCGCTGGGGCAGACGCTGCCGGCGGCAGTCGGCGCGCCGAATACGTTAGCGCGGGAGGGCGAGCGAGTGGCTCCGCCCGCTCCCGGCCCGCAACGGCCGATTGCCGCCCCCTCCTTTGCGGAACGCCGGCTGGCAAATGGGATGCGCGTCGTGGTCGCGCGGTCGGGTGACCTGCCGGTGGCCGGTGTCTACCTGGTGGTGGGAGGGGGTGCGGCGGCCGATCCCGCCAGCCGGCCCGGGGTCGCGTCGATGACCGCGACCGTGGCCGGAAAGGGCACGACGCGGCTGGCACACGACGCTCTGGCCGCGGAGTTTGAGCGGCTCGGCGCCAACGTCGGTATCAGCGCCGGCCCCGATGCCACCACTGCCTTCGTCACGGCACCGGCCGCCAACATCGAAGCGGCGACGCAGCTGCTGAGCGAGATGGTGCGTAGCCCGGCCCTGCCGCGGGAGGAGCTTGAGCGCGAGCGGCGTCGGGCGCTGGACAACCTGCGCGTGACACTTCGCCAGCCCGGAAAGGTCGGCGATCTCGCTTTGCGCCGCGTCCTGTTCGGCGATGCCCCTTATGGCGCCGGCGCGGCCACCCCCGCTTCCCTTGCAGCGCTCACGCGCGACGATCTCACCCGCCACCACGCCGACTGGTGGCGGCCGGACAATGCGCAGTTGGTCATCGTCGGCTCCCTGGGCCCGGAGCAGGGCTTTGCCCTGGCCGAGCGGGTGTTCGCCGACTGGCGCGCCCCGGCGGCCCCTTTGCCGCGCATGCCCTCCAATCGTGCCGGCACGGCCGGCCGCCCGCGCGTCGTCGTCGTCGACATGCCGGAGGCCGATCAGGCATCGGTGTCCGTCGCTCTTCGCGCTCCGACCCGCGCCGACAGCGATTATTATCCGGTGCTCCTGGCCAACAGCGTGCTTGGTGGCCTACAGACAGGGCGCCTGTACCAGGAAGTGCGCGTGCGCCGGGCACTGAGCTACGGCGCCTATAGCCTCCTCGTGACCTTGCGTGACGGAGGCCTGTTGGTGGCTCAGGCCCAGACCCGCAACAATGCGGTTCCGGAAGTGACCGGCGTCATGCTCGGCGAGATTCGGAGGCTCGCCGCCGAGCCGATCCCGGCGGACCAGCTCGCCAGGCGGCAGACGTTGATTACTGGCGCCTTCGGGCGACAGGTGGAGACGACGTCGGGCCTCGGCTCCTTCCTCAGCAGCCTCGCCGTGCAGGGCCTGCCGACGACCAGCTACAACAGCCACCTGGCCAGTATTGCCGCCGTGACGCCGCAACAGGTCTCCGCGTCCGTGGCGAGCGAGCTCGACCCGGCGCAGGCGAGCATCGTCATCGCCGGCCGCGCGAGCGAGTTCATCGACGCACTGCGCGCCCAATATCCCAGCGTCGAGGTAATCCCGCTTTCCCGCTTCGACTTCGGCCGCGCCGCCCTCATCGGCCCCCCGCAGCCATAGGCGCGCCCTGGCCGACGCCCTCTGAAGGAGACAAGCTCGTGATGACCGGCATCCTCCAGCGCTTCACGCAGATCCGCCGGGAGGAGGTCGCGCCGGTGCTCGCATCGGGGCTCACCTTCTTCTTCATCCTCACCGCCCTCATGGTGCTGCGACCCGCCCGGGAGGCGCTGGGGATGCAGCGGGGGATCGAGGCCGTCCGCTGGCTCTTCGTGGGCACGGCGGTGGTCACCCTCGCGCTGAACCCCGTGTTCGGGATGCTGGTGAGCCGCTTCCGCCGCCTGGTCTTCATCAACGCCACGTACCTCTTCTTCGCCGCCAGCCTGCTGGTCTTCTACGCCCTGCTGGTGATGGCGCCGGCGGCCATCGGCGAGACCAGCGGGATGGTCTTCTTCGTCTGGTTCAGCGTCTTCAACCTGTTCGCCACCATGCTCTTCTGGGGCCTGATGGCGGACCGCTTCTCGCTGGAGCAGAGCAAGCGGCTCTTCGGGGTGATCGCGGTGGGCGGCACGCTGGGCGCCATCGCCGGCCCCTGGCTCGCCTCGCGGCTGGCGGAGCCGCTAGGGACCGCAGGGCTCCTGCTGGTGGCGGCGGGTTCGCTGGGGCTGGCGGCGCTCTCGGTGCGGGCGGTGGCGCACCTGCAGCCGGAGCGGGCGCGTCCCGCGGCCCTGGACGACCCCGGGGCGGCCCCCGCGGTGGACGAGCGCGCGGTGATCGGCGGGAGCGCGTGGGAGGGGCTGCGGGCGGTGTTCCGCTCCCCGTACCTGCTCGGCATCGCGGCGTACGTGCTGATCATGGCGGTGATCGCCACCTTCCTCTACTTCACCCGCCTGCAGATGGTGGCCGCCCTGGGCGAGGGCCTGGACATGCGCACCACGGTCTTCGCGCGGATGGACCTCTACGTGCAGCTCACCACCCTGGTGCTGCAGGCGCTGGTGGCGGGCAAGCTGATGAAGCACGTAGGGGTCTCGGTGACGCTGGCGCTGCTGCCGATCACCGCGGCGCTCGGCTTCCTGGGGCTGGTGCTGGTGGCCTCGCTGGCGACGCTGGTGGTCTTCCAGGCGGCCTTCAACGCGGTGGACCGCGCCATCATGCGCCCCGCGCGCGAGACGCTCTTCACCGTGGTGAGCCGCGCGGACAAGTACAAGTCGAAGGCCTTCATCGACACCTTCGTCTACCGCGGTGGCGACGTGGTGGGCGCGCAGGTGGAGGGGGTGCTGGGGCGCCTGGGGATGGGGCTCGCGGCGCTGATCTCGGTCGCGGTGCCGCTCGCCGTCGGCTGGGCCGCCCTCGGCGTCTGGCTCGGCCGGCGGCAGGAGCGGCAGGCGGAGCACCGCCCCGCGACGGCCCCCGTCGAGACCCCCGCGCGGGCCGAGGTGGGCGCGCTCTAGCGGCGGGTCTCACGCAGACGCGCAGATGAGGAAAGGACGAGAACGGATGGGCTCACACAGAGACACAGAGGGAGAAAGAAAGAAGGGCCAAAGAAGTTGTCTGTGCCCTCGCCGTTGCCTCTGTGTTCTGTGTGATGCTTCTCCTGTAGTTCGTGAGCGGTCTCCTGCGTGCTCCTATTGACTGGGTCCGAAGGATGGTGGCAGGATGTTGGGAGCACAGACGGGCACGCCAGCACCACAGGACCGAATGGAGATCCGGGTTCTAATCGTCGATGACGAGGCCCTCGCACGCGAGCGAATCCGCTCTCTGCTCGTTCAAGAGACGGGCTTCCGTGTCGTTGGAGAGGCGGAGAACGGGTCCGCGGCAGCGGCCGCGGTTCGGAAGCTATCGCCCGACCTCGTCTTCCTCGACATCCAGATGCCCGGCCTCGACGGCTTCGGGGTCGTAGAGGAGGTCGGCGTGAGGAACATGCCGCTGACCGTATTCGTGACTGCCTTCGATCGCCATGCCGTACGAGCCTTTGAAGTTCACGCGCTGGACTACCTCATGAAGCCATTCACACGTGAACGCTTCCTCGAAACTCTGGGCCGCGTTCGCGATCAGCTTTTCCGGACCGATCAGGCAGTAATCTCGGACAGGTTGGAGCAGGTTCTCCAGTCGTTGAACCGGGGTTCCTCCTACGTGGATCAGTTTACGATCCGAACCGGAGTGCGGCATACGATCGTCCGCGTGGAGGACATCAACCTCGTCACGTCCGAGGGGAACTACCTGCGGCTCCACACGGCCGGGACGTCCTATCTGCTTCGCGAGCAGATGGGGCGGATCGAGGAGCAGCTCGATCCGAGCGAGTTCGTGCGGATCCACCGCTCGACGATGGTACGCACGTCGCTGATTACCGAGGTCGAATCCGTCTTCCAGGGGGAGTACATCGTGACGTTGCGGGACGGAACGAAGTTGAATTCCAGCCGGGGCTGCCGGGAGAAACTCGAGAGGGCAGTACGCATCGTCTCCAGCCGGGACTTGCCGTCCACACCCTCCCAGTGATGATGAGGCAGCCCGCGAACGAGCATCCCACCGTTCGATCGTCGCTGTATTGGCCTGCGCTGGCTTTCGCTGGATGGTCGCTTCTCGGGCTCATGACGAGCCTTCTGAATCTGATCAGTTTCCGGTTCACCGGTCCGCCTCGCCCCCCCGCGGATGCCTTCGTGATGGGGATGACCGACATGTACATGTGGGGCCTGCTCAGCGCAGCGGCCATTTTCGTGTCCCGCAAGGTCAGCTTCGAGAGGTTTGGCTGGACGTCCGTGGTCCTGTTGAATCTGGCTGCCGCGATCACTCTCCTGCTGGCCCGCTACCTCGTAGAGCGCGAGATACTTGGCTGGGCGGGGTTTCCGCGCGCACCACTCGCCCAGGGCATTACCCGTAGCTTCGCACCCAGGCTGCTGACCTATCTGGGCCTGCTCCTGGCAAGTTACGGCTGGGTTTACATCGTCAAGCACCGCGAGCGCGAGCTGCGAGAGGTTCAGTTGCGCGAGGAGCTGGTCCGGGCACAGCTCGGCAGGCTCAAAGCGCAGCTGGAACCACACTTCCTGTTCAACACTCTGCATTCCATATCCACTTTGCTGCACCGCGACCCGTTGGCTGCCGATCAGATGGTCAGCCGACTCGCGGATCACCTTCGGACGACGATTCGAGCGACCGATACCCAGCTCGTCGAGCTCGAGCAAGAGGTCGCCGAGCTGCAGCCCTATCTCGAAATCGAACAGATTCGGTTCGGCCAGCGGCTGAGGCTCACGATCGAGGTCAGGTGCTCAAGCCGTCTTCTCGTCCCGCACATGATCCTCCAGCCTCTGGTGGAGAACGCGATCCGGCATGGCATCTCCCCATCCGTGCAGGGCGGGCACGTGCAGATCCGGGCAGAGCAGCTTGACGATCACGTGGTGATCACGGTTGAGGATGATGGTGTAGGGATCTCGGGGAAGAGCGACACCTCTGGGCACGGGGTCGGGTTGGCGAACCTGCGGGCACGGCTTGAACACCTCTACGGGTCGGATCAGAGTCTCGACGTATCGCCGCGCGATGGGGCCGGCACGGCGGTGCGCGTGATGCTCCCAGTCCAGACGGGCAAGTGATACCATTCGTCGTTCATTTTTGTGCAAAGCCGGAAAGGGAAGTCTCACGCAGAGGCGCAGAGACGCAGGAGAGAACTGAAACTGCATGGCTCACACAGAGACACGAACCACAGAGAGAACCGCATCAAGGTTTTCTCTGTGGCTTTCAGTTCCTTCTGTGGCCTCTGTGTGAGCTTTTCTCTGTTGTTCTCTCCCTTGCGTTTCTGCGGCTCTGCGTGAGACAAGCCGGTCAGAATGCACACCGGTTTCATCTAAATGGTATGTTTCCCAGTTGGTGCAGTGCATCCGATATAGCGTAGTCAGGTCGCCGGTCGATGCAGGGAGGGGGCGGCGTGATGATCAGGCCCCTGCCGGCGGATCAGCGCACGTCACCGCTTCTTGGCCAGCATCGTCCCGCGGCAGTTGGGGGCGCCGCAGATGCAGGGGTAGCGGCGCTTCATGGCGGGGGAGTGGCGCACCTCCAGAATGAAGTGGTAGTCGTACGCCAGCTCCTCGCCCGGCGCGATGTCGCGCAGGGACTCGATGAAGATGCGTCCGTCCTCTTCAACCGCCTCGCAGTTGGGGTCGCACGAGTGGTTGATCCACCGCGCGATGTTGCCCCGGAACGCCGCGTCGAGCACCGCGCCATCCTCCAGGGCGAAGAGGAAGGTGTGGTAGACCGTGTCCGGATCCTCGGGATAGCGGGCCTCCGCTTCGTCCATGGTGATCCGCTCGCCCGTGTACTCCACGATGCGGGTGCCGGCTGATATTGGCACGCGCGCGTACACGCCACGGCCGTGGATTTTGGACCGGCGCATCGCCAGCCCCTTCGTGACGGAGAACTTGTTTTCGGGCATTCGTTTCCTGTGAAGTAGCGACTACAAACGTTGTCGGACGGGGCGCAACTCGCTACTATTCAGCGGATGGACCACCCGCGGGTCCGCACGAACCCCTCCAAAAGCCAACCTTCTCATGACCCATTCCCTCCGTGGGACGGCGCTCGGTGCGCTCGTCTTCGCCGTTGCGTTCGCCGCTCCGGTGGATGCCCAGCGTGCCCGCGACCCGCAGCTCCTGACCGACAAGCCCGCCCCTCGCGAGGGGTGTACCACCGTGCGGCAGCCGGGCACCCTCCCCTCCGTCGCCGCGCTGGCGGACTCCGCGGCGCTGGCGCAGAGCATGGCCAGCTTCGCCAAGGACAACCCGATCAGAGACGGCAAGATGACGGCGCTCTACTCGGTCGCCTTCGCGGCGAACGGGAGCGTGGAGCGCGTGGCGCCGATCGACTACTGGCTTCCGCAGGGCGAGGAGCCGCAGCTCACCGCGCTGGTGCGCCAGTCGATCCGCGCGCAGCGCCCGGGGAACCCGTGGAGCGTGCGGCTGCGCGTGGACCCCGCCGCCGAGACCGTCGTGCGCGTCGGGCGCTCCGAGGTCTGCCAGCCCCGCTCCACCACGCGGTTCGAGCTGGTCACCGCCGCAATCGACCAGCAGCAGGCTCCCCCGCCGATGCGCGTGCGGGTGATCGTGGGCACGCAGGGCGAGATCCGCAGCCTCGAGGTGGTGCGCTCCTCCGGCGAGAGGGAGCTCGATCGCTGGGTGCACGACTCGCTCCTCAGCCGCAGGTTCCAGCCCGGCCTCATCGACGGCGTGCCGGTGATCATGGAGCGCGACGAAGACGTACGCCTGCGCTACCGCCCCTGAGGGCGACGCAGCACGAGGATGCCCCGGAGGCGCGGAGACCCGTTCTCCGCGCCTCTCGTCATTCCACCATCCACCGCGCCGCTTCCTGCGCGATCTTCGCCGGGATGGTGTGGCCGCCGTCGAACTCGCGGTACTCCACCGGATACCGCGCACCCCGCAGCCGCGGGACGAGCCGGCGGCTGCACGCGTCGATGGGGAGCACCGAGTCCCGCGTGCCGTGCGACACGAAGATGTGCGGAGCCCCGTGCTGCTTCCCCGGCCTCGCGAACCCGGGCGAGAAGGCGACGATCCGCCTGAACAGATCGCCGTTGGTGATCCCCAGCGAGAGCGCGTACGATGCGCCGTCCGAGAACCCGCTGGCGACGATCCGCTCCGGGTCCACCGCCACGCGCCCGAAGACGTGCGCCAGCGCGCCGTCGATCGCCCGCACGTCCGCGCCGAAGCCGCCCAGGATCACGTCCCAGGTGCGCCCCGCCGACTTGAGCGCGAGCAGCACGAATCCCAGGTCGTCCACGAAGCCGTGCAGCGGATCGAGGCCGTGCCGCGCGGTGCCGCCGGCCCCGTGCAGCGCCAGCACGAGCGGCGCGGGCGTGTAGGGCCGGTAGCCGGCGGGCACGTACAGCAGCGCCTCCGTCCCGGCGAGCGCGAGGCGCTGCAGCCCCGGCTCCACCGTGCCGGAGGGCGTCCCCGGCCGCGCCGCGACCCTTCCGTCCTCTCCGCCGCTCGGTGCTCCCATCCCTCCCCCTGCGCAGAGTGCCGCCGCCCGGTTCCAGCCGACGGGTGAGCAACTCGCACGCCCCGGTGTCCACAGGGCACCGTTCTCGCGGAGCCACCGCCGCATGGAAGCCGTGATCCTTGTGGGAATCCAGGCCTCGGGGAAGTCGACCTTCTACCGCGAGCGCTTCTTCGACACGCACCTGCGCATCAGCCTGGACATGGTGCGCACGCGGCGGCGCGAGCGGCTGCTGATGGAGGCGTGCATCGCGGCGGGGCAGCGCTTCGTCATCGACAACACCAACCCGACCGTCGCCGAGCGGGCGCGCTACCTGGCCCCGGCGCGCGCGGCCGGCTTCCGCACCATCGGCTACTTCTTTGAGCCCGACCCAAAGGGCTCCGTGGCGCGCAACGCCGGCCGCCCGCGCCAGGTGCCGCCGAGCGGGATCTTTGGCACCCTCAAGCGCCTGGAGCGCCCCACCCTCGCCGAGGGCTTCGACGAGCTCCACATCGTACGCATCCTCGAAGGCAGCTTCACGATCCAGGCCTGCGAGTGACGCAGCCATCCAAAGAAACAGCCTCACACAGAGAACACAGAGGGAACCGCAAGCCACAGAGAACTTGTTTTTGTTGTTCTCTCTGTGGCTCTGTGTCTCTGTGTGAGCCAGCAGTTGCAGTGCGCTGGCACGGCGCTCGCCATCAGCGCAGCGGAAGGAACCCGACCCCCGGAAGACGCGAGCGATGTCCGAACCCGTGCAGACGTTGGAGAAGCCCCCCACGCCGCTCGAAGAGAGCGCGACGCGCGCGGCCGAGCTGGCGAGCCTCCTCTCCAGCCGGCGCGGCGAGAAGCACGTGGTGGCCATCCAGGACTTCCCGGACCCGGACGCCATCTCCACGGGGCTCGCGTACCTGGAGATCGCGCGGCGCTTCGGCGTGGAGGTGGACGTGATGTACGACGGCAAGATCAGCCACCCGGAAAACCTCGCGCTGGTCAACCTCCTGGAGCTGCACCTGGTGCCGTACGAGGAAGGGTTGGAGCTGGACGGGTACAACGCCGCCGTCTTCGTAGACAACCAGGGCACCACCACGCACCTCACGGAGCGCCTCGCCGCCGCCGGCGTGCCGACGCTGGCGGTGATCGACCACCACGATGCGCAGGGCGTGCTCGACCCCATCTTCTCCGACGTGCGCCCCGTGGGCGCGGCGGCCACACTGATCTCCGAGTACCTGGAGAGCGGCGAGCTGCTGACGCTGGAACCGGGCAACGAGGCGCACGTGCGCCTGGCCACGGCGCTGATGCACGGCCTGCACAGCGAGACGGACGGCTTCGTCCACGCGCGCCCGCCGGAGTACCGCGCCGCCGCGTACCTGAGCCGCTTCATGGACTCGGTGCTCCTGGAACGCGTGCTCTGCGTGCAGAAGTCGCACGCCACGCTGCGCATCATCGAGGAAGCGCTGCGCAGCCGCGTGGTGCGCAGCGGCTTCTCGGTGGCGGGCGTGGGCTGCGTGCGCCTGGCGGACCGCGACGCCATCCCCCAGGCCGCGGACTTCCTCCTCACCGAGGAGAACGTCCACACGGTCATCGTCTACGGCCTGCTGGAAGACGGCGACGAGGGGCGCGAGGTGATCTCCGGCAGCCTGCGCACCAACAAGGCGACGCTGCACGTGGACCGCTTCCTCAAGGAGTGCCTGGGCAACGACCCGCGCGGCCGTCCCTACGGCGGCGGCCGCTCCCGCGCCGGCGGCTTCGAGATCGACGTCGGCTTCCTCACCGGCGACGATGACGACGACGAGCAGCAGCGCCTGAAGTGGGCCCTCTTCGACCGCCGCATCCGCCGCAAGATCTTTGAGGCCGCGGGGGTGGAGCACCTGGATGACGTGTTCGAGGAGGAAAGTCCTAAGTCCTGAGTCCTGAGTCCTGAGTCCTGAGTCCTGAGTCCTGAGTCCTGAGTCCTGAGTCCTGAGTCCTGAGTCCTAAGTGCCTGGTGGCCAGTGCCTGGTGCCAAGTGAGGGCGCGGAGCCACAGAGATGGCTCTGCGCCCTTTCGTTTTCCCTCCGTGTCTCTGTGTGAGATCGCCGTATGCTTTTGCCGAGGCGGAATGATCGGGCAAAGAAGACTGCAATGTCGTTCAGCACTCAGCACTTAGCACGTTGCACTCCGCCCCAGTCCCCTCCTCACTCGCGCACCAACGCACTCCCGCACTCACGCACTTCCCCCGTTCGGCACCTGAATTGCGTTGGACGCGGCTTTGACGGCGGTCCATTGGGGGCCGACGATTTCACCCGTTCGTGAGGCGAACCATGAATATCCTTTGGATGATCATCCTCGGCCTGATCGCTGGCGCCATTGCCAAGCTCATCATGCCGGGCCGTGATCCGGGTGGCATCATCGTGACGATCCTGCTGGGCATCGCGGGCTCCGTGGTCGGCGGGTTCCTGTGGAACACCGTGATGGGCGGCAACGGCGACAACAAGGCCGGGCTGATCGGCTCCGTCATCGGGGCGCTGATCCTGCTGGCGCTGTACCGCATGGTCGCCGGCCGCCGCTCGCACGTCTAACGGAGCGAACGAATGGCGGTTACGGAGATGCGGGAGCTCCTCCTGCACGAGCTGGGCGACATCCTCTACGCCGAACGGAAGTTCCTGACCGGCACCAAGGGGATGGCGCGCGAGGTCAACAGCCCGGAGATGAAGGCCCGTCTGGAGGAGCACGTGCGGGAGACGGAAGGGCAGATCGAGCGCATCCAGGAAGTCTTCAAGGTGCTCGGCGAGAAGGCCAGGGCGGAGAAGTGCGAGGCGGCGATCGGGCTCCGCGAGGAGCACGACTCCTTCAAGTCGGAGGAGAAGCCGTCCAAGCCGATCCTCGAGGCCTTCGACATCGGGTCTGGCCTGCGCATCGAGCACTACGAGATCGCGGCCTACCGCACCGCCATCGCCATCGCCACCGCGATGGGCGAGAACGAGTGCCTCCCCCTCCTCCAGGAGAGCCTGCTGGAAGAGGAGGCGATGGCCAAGTTCCTGGAGAAGAACGCCGTCCGCGCGGTCAAGAAGCTCATCGCGCAGACGCAGGCCGAGTAGCCGGTCGGCCGGCGATACGATCGAAGCCCCCGCGGCACCTGCCGCGGGGGCTTCGTCGTTCAACCAGGCCCCTCCCCCAGCATCTCCTCCATCCTCGACAGGCAGCGCGAGAACTTCTTTCCGAACGGCCCCGCCACGAAGTCGCTTGGGAAGATCTCGCCGAGCGACGCCCGCGAGGTCGCCGCGAGCGGCAGCGCATCGTCGTACACCTTGTCGATGAAGTGCACCCAGCGCAGCCCCTCCGCCATGCTCCCGATCGGCGCCATGTCGTCTACGAGCAGCCCCTCCAGCGAATCCGCGAGGGTCGCGTAGCGGATGGGGTGCACGTCCCCCAGCGCGGCGAGGAGGGCGGCAAAGGGCGCGCGCAGCGTGCGGGGAGCGGCGGTGCGGGCGGCTTCCTCCATGCCGGCATCGTCCAGGAAGAGCGCGCGGCCGGGGTCGGCGCGGAAGAGGCGGTGGCGGAAGTCCTCGCCCTCCACGCGGAGCGTCTCGAACGCCGCGGACAGCTCCTCGATCTCGGCGGCGAAGCTCTTTTGCGGAAAGCGGCCGCGCCCCAGCTCGTCGGGGACGGTGTTGGAGGTGGCGGCCACGCGCGCGCCGTCCGCCAGCGCGCCGCGCAGGAAGGCGATCGCCATGCGCAGGTTGCCGGGGTCGTCCAGCTCCCATTCGTCCACGCACACCAGCCGCTGCCCGCTGAACAGCTCGCGCGTCCCCTCCACGCCCAGCAGCCCCATGGTGTAGACGAGCTCGTCGAAGCTGAGGTAGGCGCGTGGGGCGGGCGCGGCGTTCCAGAGCGCGGCCAGGAGGTGCGTCTTCCCCACGCCGAAGCCGCCGTCCAGGTACACCCCGCTTCCCGTGCGCGACGGGCGAAAGAGTCCGCGCCACCCCACGCGCGTCCCCTCCCGCAGCTCGGCCGCCACCTCGCGCAGCCGCTGCACCGCCGCCCCCTGCGACGGATGCCGGGAATCGGGCCGGTAGTCGTCGAACCCCTTATCCGCAAACCTCGGCGGCGGTACGAAGCCGGCCAGCAGCTCGCCCGCCTCGGGGCGTCGCGGAAGTCCACTCAACAGCGTGTCCAGCGAAAGCACGGGATCGGGGCTTGGGGTGAGGGGTGGCTTGGGTCGTGGCGAGTGAACTCGCGGCAACAACAGCACGAAGTCCGCCTGCGCGGACTCGGGGGCGGGATTCGTCCGGGCGGCGGGATGCCGGCGCGGTCAGGAGTCCGGTTTCCAGGAGCGAATGAATTCGCCGCTGGAACCACGCAAAGTCCGCCTCCGCGGACTCCGGGTCCAAATGTCGCGCTACTGGAGCCGGCTTTAGCCGCCTTCCCGTGGTTCCAGCCGGGGGATTCATCCCCCGGTTGATGCGGGGCTGGCGCCTCCCGCGTTGACGCCGCTCTCTGGTGATTAGCCGCCGGACCCGCGCCAGCGCGCCCCGCACCCACCGCTCGCCCGGAGCCTGCGAAGGCAGGCTTCCCGCGGTTGTTGCAGCGGTTTCAACCGCCGGCCCCCGGATTCCTCACCCCGGATTCCTCACCCCGGACTTCTCACCCCGGCGCCGCCTCCGGCTCCGTGACGGCGCGCCCGTCCCACCACGTCTTCAGGACGGTGGCGCCGATGATCAGCACGCCGCCCGCGATGGCCCAGCCGCTCGGCTCCTCGCCGTGAAAGATCCAGGAGAGGACGGGGTTGAGCGCGGGCTCCAGCAGGAGCAGCGTGCTCGCCTCCAGCGCGCCGACGTGGCGGATTCCGGCGCTGAGCAGGACGTACGCCGCCGCGATCTGGAAGACCCCCAGGTACCCCACCGCCAGCCAATCCCCCGTCCCCCCGCCCGTCACCGGGAGCGCGGCGGGGAGGCAGAGGAGGAAGGCGAACAGATTTCCCGCGGCGATGGTGGGGACGGCCGACCCCTCGCCGCGGCTCCCCGTCCAGCGCAGCCCCATCACCGTGAAGCCGTACAGAAGGCCGCTCGCCGCGCCCAACAGGTTGCCGCGCGCGGGGTCCGGCGCGGTGCGCACCGGCTCCTCGGCGCCCAGGAAGAAGAGCGCGAGCCCCAGCGCGATCGGCGCCATGAACGCCACGTCGCTCCTGCGGATCTTTTCGCGCAGGAGGAGGGGGCTCAGCAGCAGGACGTAGAGCGGCGCCGTGGACTGCAGGAAGATGGCGTTGGCCGACGTCGTCAGCTTGTTCGCGGTCACGAAGGTGACCAGAGTCAGCGCGTACGCCAGCCCCACCGGCACCACGTGCCACGACCACCCCCGCCGCGCCGACGGCACCAGCAGGATGATGGCGAGCGCCGCGATTCCCGAGCGGAACCCGGCCACCTGCCAGCTCGTGAGCGTGGTCGCCTTGATGGCCGCGCCCCCGGTGGAGAAGAGGAGGGCGGCGCCCAGGATCTGGAGGCGGTGCAGGGTGCGCGGGTTCACGTATCGGGCGGTGCGGAGATGCGATGGTCGTCAGAGGGCGCCCAAGGATGCCGCGCGTGCGGGCGCGGGGCAAGGCCGGGCGGCACGCATACTGCTCACCCGCCCGCCTCCGGACCTTACACCAACCTTGGATTTTGGAGGTCGTAGCATGTCGGAATGGAAGGATGGAAAGCACGGCGCGAACGAGAACGTGCCCACCGAGAAGAAGCTGGCGGAGCTGTACCGCCTGATCGAGGGGATCGAGATCGCGATGTTCACCACGCGCCGCGCGGACGGGCACCTGGTGTCGCGCCCGATGGCGGCGCAGGGGCAGGCGGAGGGCGCGGACCTCTGGTTCGCCACCGACGTGGAATCGCACAAGCTGGACGAGCTGGAGACGGACCCGCACGTCAACGTCTCCTTCTACCGCGACCGCACGCGCGAGTGGGTGTCGGTGAGCGCGCGCGCCCGCCTGGTGCGTGACCGCGCCAAGATCCACGAGCTCTACAAGCCCGACTGGCGCGCCTGGTTCGGCGACGAGGGCGGCGAGCGCGACGGCGGCCCGGACGATCCGCGCATCGTCCTCATCGCCGTGGACGCGGACTCGGTGGTCTACATGGTGAACAACACCCCGCGGCCCGTCGTCCTCTTTGAGGTCGTGAAGGGCATCGTCACCGGCAGCGAGCCCAACATCGGCGAGACGCGCACGCTGTCCGGGCAGGAGATGCACGGGAGTGCGTGAGTGCGGGGCTGTTTAAGGAAAAGAAGCATCACACAGAGGGCACAGAGGGAACTACAAGTCGCAGAGAACCTCTTTTGTGGTTCTTTCCGTGCCCTCCGTGTCTCCGTGTGCAGTTCGACGGGGTGCCTCCGAAACCGGAGACACCCCGCGATGCATCAGACGTGCTGATGTCCGTTTAGAAGGCGATGTTCAGCCCCACGCCGGCGTTGAGGTACGACACGTTCATGTCCGTGTTCAGGACGCCGCCCAGCGACAGGCCCTCGATGTTGTACTGCCGGTAGCCCACCGCGGGGGTGACGCGGATGCGCTGGCCGAGCGGGATCGCGATCCCGGCGCCGACCTCGAAGCCCATCTTCGCGTCGCCCACCTCGGTCTCCTCCACCTCCAGCTCGTGGAAGAGGAGCCCGGCGGCCACGTACGGAGTCGGGCGCCCCGCGGCGCCGCCCAGCGAGGCCGTCAGGCCCGCCGAGTACCCCTGGTCCAGCACGTCGTCTTCGGCGCCGTCGATGGAGAAGTTGGTGCGGCTGTAGCTGCCGTACAGCCCGAAGCCGGGCACCAGCTGCAGCGCCGCGCTCCCAGTGAAGCCGATGCCGTTCTCGATGTCGTCCGCGAAGTCCCCGGCCGGGATCGCCGCATCGCCGCGGATCTCCACCGACAGCGGAATCGCGGACTGCGCCGAGGCCGTACCCGCCACACCCAGCACCGACAAAGCCGCCAGAACAAACGTAACTTTCTTCATCATGTCCCCTCGTGAAAGTAGGAATGCGTCCCACGGCGAACTTCCGCGAGACGCATCCACTTTAAGCAAACGCCGGGCCAGTTTAGCCACAAACCCATTTACCCCAACAGTTTAACCATAATTACACTCCCCATCTGTTTACCTGAAAGCCACAGAGATATCCTTCTGTAGTTTTTTCCGTACCCTCTGTGTCTCTGTGTGAGGACAACCGTCAGCCGCCCCCCACGCCCAGCCGGCGCGACGCTTCCACGAGCTGCACGAACTCGGCTCGATGGCCCTGAAGGTCCGGGCCGCGGGCGGAGCGGGCGCGGGCAAGCACCGCGTCGTACGATGCGGAGCCGCGGTAGGCGGAGCCGCGCAGCAGCATCCCCCACTCCGCTACGGCCGCGGCGAAGCGGAAGTCGTCCGATGCGCGCGCGGCGGGCGTGACGCGGTTGGGCACGGCGCGAGAGAGGGCGCGGCTGTGCACGCCGTTGGGCGCCTTGTAGCGCAGCCGCACCGTCAGCAGCTCCCCGCCATCCGCGCCGGCGCGGGGGACGACCTCGTAGAGCGCGGTCACCGAGTGGCCGGCGCCCAGGTCGCCTGCATCCTTGCGGTCGTCGCGGAAGTCGCGCGCGGCCAGGGCGCGGTTCTCGTATCCGATCAGCCGGTAGCTCTGCACGCGCGCCGGATCGAACTCCACCTGGATCTTCACGTCCTTGGCGAGCGTGTGCAGCGTCCCCGCCATCTCCTCCACCAGCGCCTTGCGCGCCTCGCCGACGTCGTCCACGTAGGCGTAGTTGCCGTTTCCGTGGTCGGCCAGCGCCTCCATCTTGCTGTCCTGGTAGTTCCCCGTGCCGAAGCCCAGCACGGTCAGCGCGATCCCGTCGTTGCGCTCGCGCTCGACCAGCTTCACCAGTTCCGCGTCGCTGCTGACGCCCACGTTGAAGTCGCCGTCGGTGGCCAGGATCACGCGGTTGTTGCCGCCGGGCATGTAGTTGCGCCGCACCGTCTCGTACGCCGTGGTGATGCCGCCCGCGCCGTCGGTGGAGCTGCCCGCGTACATCGCGTCGATGGCGCGGCGGATGGTCGCCTTGTCCGCGCCGGAAGTGCTGGGAAGCGCGACGCCCGCCTGGCCCGCGTACAGCACGATGGCGACGCGGTCCTGGCGGCGAAGCTGGTCCGTGAGCATGCGCAGGCTCTCCTGCACCAGCGGCAGCTTGTCCGGCGACTGCATGGAACCCGAGACGTCCACCAGGAAGACGAGGTTGCTGGGCGGGAGGCGCTCCGTGCTCATCCGCCGCCCCTGCAGCCCCACGTGCACCAGGCGGTGGCGCGGGTTCCACGGCGCCGCGGAAACCTCGGTGGTGATGGAGAACGGGTCCTGGCCGGCGGGATCGGGATAGTCGTAGTCGAAGTAGTTGACCAGCTCCTCGATCCGCACCGCGTCGGCAGGCGGCAGGGTGCCGCTGGTGAGGAAGCGGCGCACGTTGCTGTACGATGCCGCGTCCACGTCGATGGCAAAGGTGGAGAGCGGCGCCCGGCGCGCATCCATGAACCGGTTTTCCGCCAGCGATGCGTAGCGCTCTCTGTCCCGCCGCGCCACGCCGTGCTCAACGCCGGGCGCAACCCCCTCGGCAACGTCCGGGAACCGTGGCTCTATCTCGTGCAAAACGGTCCCGGCGGGCTCGGCGCTGATCTCCGAGAAGTCGACCAGCTCCTCCCGCTGCATCGATGAGCGCTGCTCGTATCCGGATTCGTTGCAGGCTGCCAGCAGGAGGACCAGCAGGATGGGAGAGCGCTTCCACATGCGGCACCGTCCGGGTGGAGATGGATCGCGACGCCGGCGGGTGCCGGGGGGATGGCCCCCATGGTGCATCGAAGGGGCCCCTGGCGCGGCGCGGCGCAAGCCGTTGCGGGTGCACGCCTTGCGCGCTTCGCCGGCCCATCCGGAGACGTGGCCTGGGCGTTCGGTCGCCGTTCGATGAACCGGGGAGCTTCGTTCATTGAACGGCGGAGGCACCCCGTCTTCTGACGCCGGGTGGCGCCCCGCGCGGCGGGCGGGCTATCTTCGGAGGGACCTCCAGACCCGCACACACTTCGCACGGATGAGCTCCATGAGCCGTACCGTCCTGCTCGCGCTGGCGCTGGCCGGGTGCGCCCCCGCGGCGCCCCGCACCGCCCCCGAGCCCGCGCCCGCGAACGCCGCCCAGCAGGCGCGCTACGACCGCTTCGCGCGCACCTTTCTGGACTGGTACTACGCCGCCAACCCGGTGCGCTCCACCGGCCTGGGGATCCACCGCTTCGACGAGCGCCTCCCAGACCTCACGCGCCCCGCCATCGACCGCCGCAACGCCGAGCTGCGCCGCTTCCTGGCGGAGCTGGGCACCATTGACCGCGCGTCGCTCAACGAGGACGCGAGGTTCGACCACCAGATCCTGGACCACGCCCTGCGCGCCGAGCTGCTGGAGTGGGAGGAGGTGCGTGGCTGGCAAAAGGACCCGTCGTACTACAACGGCGTGGTCGCCAGTGGGCTGGCGTCGATCGCGTCGCGCGAGTTCGCGCCCGCGCCCCGGCGGATGGAGCTGCTGATCGCGCGCATGGAAGGGATCCCCGCCGTCCTGGCCGCCGCGCGCGCCAACCTCGCCGGCGTCCCGCAGCTCTGGGCGACGGATGCGGTGCGGAACACGCGCGGCACGGTGAGCTTCCTGCGCCAGGACCTCCCGGCCGCCCTCGCCGCGCAGGGCGCCGACCGCGCCGATCCGGCGCTGCGCACCCGCTTCGAGGCCGCTCGCACCCGCGCCATCGCCGAAATGGAGGGATACGCGGCGTGGCTGGAGCGGGACGTGCTGCCGACGGCCCGCGGGGACTTCCGGCTGGGGCGCTCCGTCTTCGAGCGGAAGGTAAAGTACGAGGAGTTCGTCGACCTCTCGGCGGACCAGCTTCGCGACGTGAACGAGCGCGCCATCCGCGACTACCACGCGTGGGTGGCCCGCGAGGCGGCGCGCATCGACACGCGCCGCACCCCGCTGCAGGTGATGGACTCCATCACGCGCGTGCACCCCACGCCCGAGCAGCTCATCCCCACCGCCCGCGCGCAGCTGGACACCATCCGCCGCTTCATCGTGGAGCGCGGCATCGTCACGCTGCCCAGCGACCGGATGCCGGTGGTGCGCCCCACGCCGGAGTACGCGCGGCAGGGCTTCGCCTCCATGGACACCCCCGGTCCCTTTGAAGTCGTCGCCACGGAGGCGTTCTACAACATCACCAACGTGGACCCCGCGTGGACGGCGGAGCAGAAGGAGCAGCACCTCACCTACTTCAACTACCCGGGCCTCCTGGGGATCACGGTGCACGAGGCGATGCCCGGGCACTTCGTGCAGCTCCTCTACCGCTCGCAGATCCCCACCGAGGTGCGCAAGGTCTTCACGCCCGCCTCGCTGGTCGAGGGGTGGGCGCACTACACGGAGCAGATGATGGTGGACGAGGGGCTGGGCGGCGGCAGCCCGGCGGTGCGGCTGGGCCAGCTTCGGCGCGCCCTGCAGCGGCACGCGCGCTGGCACGCCGGCCTCTCGATGCACGCCTACGGCGCGTCGGTGGAAGACGCGGCGAAGCGGTTCGAGGAGATTGCCTTCTTCGCCCCCTTCCCCGCCCTGCGCGAGACGCAGCGCGGCACCAACGACCCTACGTACCTGTACTACGCGCTGGGCCGCATGCAGATCCTGAAGCTGCGCGACGACTACCGCCGCCACCTGGAATCGCAGGGCAAGCCCTTCTCCCTGCGCGAGTTCCACGACCGCTTCCTGCGTCTGGGCCTCCCCGTCTCCCTCGCGCGCCGGGCGATGATCCCGGGGGATACGGCGGCGGGGCTGTAGGCCCGCGCCGGACCAGCCCCCTCCCCCCGGCCCCCTCCCCCGCCTGCGGGGGCGCAGGGCGGGTGAGGGGGAGAACTCCGTGCGTCGCGCCAAGGCCTTGTAGGGGCGTGATTCATCGCGCCCGCCCTCCGCGCCGCCTCGACCCACGCCCAACGCACCCGATCCCGTAGGGGCAGACCTGCGTGTCTGCCAACCCTCGCCGCCACCCAAAATCCCGCTCACGGCACCGCAACCTCGTAGGGGCCGCCCCACGTGGCTGCCCGTGCCCGCCTCCACGACGAACCCTGCCGCTCCGCGCCCAAACACGCCACCGCCCCTCCCCCAGGTAGTTATTGGGCGAGGGGCAGCGAGGTGACGAGCGGGGAGGGGGCCTACGCCCGCCCCCTACAACAGCGCCGCCGTCGATCGGCTGTCCTTGACGACCTGCTCCATGCTGCACAGGCGCGGGTCCTTGTCCGGCCGCCAGCGCAGGAAGCGGGTGCCGTGGCGGAAGCGGTCGCCGCTGAAGTGATCGTACTGCACCTCCACGACGAGCTTGCTGGCCAGCGGCTCCCACTGCGTGGAGCGCTCCGTGCTCCAACGGCTCGGCCCGCCCGGCGCGGAGCCGGTGAAGCCCGGCGCCTGCACCAGCCTCTCCAGCTCGGGAGTCAGGCGCGCGCGCTCCTCCTCCGGAATTGCGCTGCAGAAGCCGACGTGGTGCAGCAGCCCGTCCGCCGTGTAGAGGCCCAGCAGGAGCGAGCCGACGATCTTCTTCTTCGCGGCGTAGCGGAAGCCGCCCACCACGCATTCGGCAGAGCGCAGGTTCTTCACCTTTACCATCGCCGTGCGCTCGCCGCTGGCGTAGGCGGCGTCCAGGCGCTTGGCCATGATGCCGTCCAGCCCCTTCACGCCGCCGCAAAGCCAGTCGTTCGCCTGCGCCGGGTCCGTGGTGGCGCGCGAGAGTCGGATGCGCTCGTCGTCCCCGAAGAACTGCTCCGCGAAAGCCTCCAGCTTCGGGCGCCGCTCGGCTAGCGGGCGCTCGACCAACGGAGCGCCGCGGGCGCCCAGCAGCAGGTCGAAGGTGATGAAGACAGCGGGGTGCGCGGCGGCCAGCTTCTGCACGCGGCTCGCGGCGGGGTGCAGGCGCAGCTGCAGCTCCTCGAAGCTGAGCGAATCGCCCACGGGCACCACGATCTCGCCATCCAGCACGAAGCGGTTGGCGCGCAGCGACCGGAGGTTCTCCACCACGTCGGGGAAGTAGCGCGCGAGCGGCTTGCCGCTCTTGGAGCGCAGATCCACCTCGTCGCCGTCGCGGAAGGCGAGGCAGCGGAAGCCGTCCCACTTGGGCTCGTACTGCCACCCTTCGCCCGCGGGAATCTCCGCCTGCGATTCGGCCTCCATGGGCGCGTAGTCCAGCGCGATCGGCAGCTCCATGCGTGGATCTCAGGGTCTTAGGCGGACATCGAAAATCGAAGTGCTAAGTGCTAAGTGCTAAGTGCTGAACGGAAGTGCGTTAGTGCGTGAGTGCGCTTTTCACTCAGGACTCAGCACTTAGGACTTTAGCACTTCCGTCCCGTTCACATCACCTTCGAAAGGTCGAAGCGGCCGCGGTTCAGCACGAGCGGGCGGTACAGGTCGCCCAGCTCGGCCACGCGCGCGGGGACGTTGCGCAGGGTGAAATCCTCGATCTCGATCCCCGCCTCCACCTCGTCCCAGGTGACTGGCGCAGAGACGGTGGCGCCGGGCTTGGGGCGGACGGAGTAGACGGACGCCAGCGTGCGCCCCCACGCGTTCTGGTTGTAGTCCACGAGCACGCGCCCGGCGGGCCGCTTCGCGATGCGGTACTCGGCGGTCACCAGATCGGGGAAGCGTTTCTCCAGCGTCTGCGCGAACCACTTGGCGTAGGTCCACACCTGCTTCTGCAGCGGCCCGCGCACGATGGGCACGTAGATGTGGATCCCCTTGCTCCCCGTGGTCTTGGGGTAGCTCTTCATCCCCTGCCTGGCCAGCGCGTCGCGCACGTGGAGCGCCACCTGCCGCACGCGCGCGAAGTCTGCGCCGGGGACGGGGTCGAGGTCGAAGTGAAGGTAGTCGGGGCGGTTGTAATCCTCACACACGCCGTACCACTGGTTGAGGTCGATGCACCCCAGGTTCACCGCCCAGAGCAGCGACGCTTCGTCTTCGATGATGGGGAAGTCGATGATGCTTTTGGACCTGTGCTCGATTGCGCACGTCTTCAGCCACTCGGGCGCGCCCGGCGGCGTACGCTTCATGAAGAAGAACGGGCCCTTGTAGCCGTTGGGATAGCGCTTCATCACCATCGCCCGCCCGCGCAGGTGCGGCAGCAGCCACTGCGAAACAGAGAGGTAGTAGCGCAGCAGGTCGCCCTTGGTGATCCCATCCTCCGGCCAGAACGGCTTGTGGAGGTTGGTGAGCCGTACCACCCGCCCTCCCACCTGCACCTCGCACTCCTTGCCGCGCTGCGGGATCAGCTCCGTGCCGGCGCTTTCCTTTAAGGTGGATCGGGGGCTCATCAAACGTGGGGTTCGGGTTGCCACCACCTGCGCCGCTAGCGCCTTTCGGATGCGCAACAACCCTGCCGGTGAGGTCCGGGTGTTGCGGACCCGCGCGTTCGAGACCCGCGCGCGCCAACACGGAGCCGAGATGCCCCTCACCCCCGAGCTCGATCCCACGCCCGCCGAGGCGCAATCGCTCACGCTGCGGTTGTGGGCGGCGCTGGCGCGCGCGTACGGCGCCGTGCAGGCCCACGCCGCGGACGACCTGGCGCGCCACGGCCTCACGCCGGCGGAGTTCGGCGTCCTGGAAGCGCTCCTCCACCGCGGCCCCATGCTCCTGGGCGAGGTGCAGCGGCGCATCCTGGTCTCCAGCGGCGGCATCACCTACCTGGTGGACCGCCTGGAGAAGCGCGGCCTCGTGGAGCGCCGCGGCCACCCGCTCGACCGCCGCGCCCGCCTCGCCGCGCTCACCGAGGAGGGCGAGTCGCTGGTGAAGCGCATCCACCCCGAGCACACCGCGCGCATCAAGGCCGCGCTCGCCTCCCTGGGCAAAAAGGAGAAGCGCGAAGCCATCCGCCTCCTGCGGGCGCTCGTGGGGGACGGGGATGCCCCCTCCCCCCGGCCCCCTCCCCCGCCTGCGGGGGCGCAGGGCGGGTGAGGGGGAGAACTCCGCCCGCGACGCGGCATTCGTGGTAGGGCCGCGATTCATCGCGCCCGTGCGCGACCCCGCTCCGCCGCCCGCCCGAAACGAACCCATCCCGTAGGGGCGCGGTTCATCGCGCCCGCCCTCCGCCCCGCCTCGACCCTCGCTCTACGCACGCAATCCGGTAGGGGCAGACCTGCGTGTCTGCCCGCCCCTGCAGCCCCTCAACCCGCGCCATTCGCACCGAACCTGTAGGGGCCGCCCCACGTGGCTGCCCGTGCCCACCCCCGCGGCGAACCCCGCACCCGCGCACCCATACACGCCAGCCGCCCCTCCCCCGGGTGGTTATCGGGGGAGGGGCAGCGAGGTGACGAGCGAGGGAGGGGGCCCGCCCCGCCTACCGCACGATCACCCGGTCCGTCCCCCCGCGCCCGAACGTCTCGGGCGAGTACATCTCCTCCGCGCGCGGGGGCGGGACGATGAAGAGCCCCGGGGTGGTGGCGCGGGCCACGTACGTGTAGCTGTACACTCCCGCCGGCAGCAGCGACGTGAACGCCTCCGCGCGGTCGTCGCGCAGGTTCTGGTGCTCCCACCAGCTCCCGCCCCAGTAGCCGCGGAACGAATCCGCCCCGCGCCCCATCGGCCGCACCGGCCCGCCGTCACCGCCGCCGTCTGGCTGGGCACCGCGCAGCTCGTTGTTCACCGGCTCCCACCCGGCCGGGAGCGGATCGATCAGTGCCACGTGCAGCCGGCGCGACGGGGTCGTCATCGTTACTATCACACGGATGCGCGCGCCCGCGCGCACCCGCCAGATCCCGTCCTCGCCGCGCGACACGTCGCCCGCGCTGTCCACCGCCTCGTAGGTGCGCTCCACCGCGAAGCCGCGCTGCATCGGCGTGAGCACCAGGTCGCGCGGGGCGTAGCGGAGGCCGGCGCGGTAGTACAGACGCCCCGTCCCCTCCATCCCCACCGTGAGTGACGGGGGGCGGAGCTGCTGGAGGGTGCGCATCGGGATCTCCGTCTGCCCGCGGGTGGCGGAGCGGCCGCGGAAGGGCGCGCTCCCCGCCAGCCGGTCGCCCAGCCAGACGCGGGCGACGAAGTCGGGGGTCTGCGCCTCGTACTCGCGGAAGTAGCGCTGCACCGCCAGCAGCACCCACGCGTTCTCCTGCGTGTTGCTCCAGCGCCCGCGGACCCGGTTCCCCAGGAGCCCGCGCACCGTTTTGGCCACCAGCTCGTTGCGCGGGTCGGCGGCCAGGAGCCCTTCCAGCACCACCGCGTCCGTGCGCCGCGCCGAGTGCAGCAGCAGGTACTCGCCCTCCGTGTAGCGCGTGGCGAAGGTGGCCGTCGAAGCCGTCTCCGTCGCGCGGTTGTTCACCAGGCGCAGAAGCGAGTCGCGCACCTCCACCGGCCCGCGCTCCCCCGCCGTCGCCGAGAGGAGCCACCCGGCCGTCTCCAGCTGGAGCTGGTTCACCCCGCCCGCCTCGGCCACCATCCGGCGCACGTCGCCCGACACCTCGTCCCCCATGCGGCGGCGGGTGTAGAGGGCGTAGGCGTGCAGCGCGCGGCGCGCGTCCGCGGGGTACGCCTGCGGCAGGTTGCGGGGGATGGCGCGCAGGTAGTTGCGCGCGCGGCCGAGGACCTCCGGCGGCACGTCGTACCCGGCCTCGCTCACCCGCTGCAGGGCGTGCGCGGCGTGGATGCTGGCGTACGGCGCCGACTCGCGCCCGCGCTGCCACCACGCGAACCCGCCGTCGCCGTTCTGGCGCGCGGCCAGCAGCCGCACGTCCGAGGCGACCGAGGCGCGCAGCGAGTCCGCGGAGGGCAGCCCCTCGGCGTTGAAGGCGCCCAGAACGTCGCGCAGCGCCGCCACGGCGATCATCCGCGACGCGATCTGCTCCGTCCCCTCGAAGCGGTAGCCCACCAGGTAGAGGAAGGCGTCCGTCAGCTCGCTCAGCGCAGTGGACGAAGTGGTCACCTCCAGCCCGCCGAACGACGGGATGACGTCCATCGGCACGTCGAGCGGAAGGGTGGCCGCGCCCTCGGCCAGGTTGCCGTAGGTGGCGAACGCCTCGGCCGTGGACGGGGTGTAGACGGGGAGCGAGAACTCCGCCGCGTCCGTCGCGCCATCCGCCGCGGCGGCCACCACCTGGAAGCGCGCCTGCCCGGCCTGCACGGCCTCGGCGGCCAGGCGCACCTCCACCCGGTCGCGCGCGGGGATGGTGACGCGCCGGCCCGGATCGGTGAAGCTCACCCCCACGGCGCGCGCCGCCACTTGCACCACCATCGGCGCCCCCGTGGTGTTCTGGAGGACGACGGGGAGCTCGAAGCGGTCGCCGAAGTTGAGGAAGCGCGGCGGCGACGGCCTCACCATCAGCGCCTGGCGCGCGGTGATGGCGCTCTCGCCCAGGCCGAAGC
The DNA here is from genome assembly GCA_036389135.1 of Longimicrobium sp. NCBI lineage: Bacteria > Pseudomonadati > Gemmatimonadota > Longimicrobiia > Longimicrobiales > Longimicrobiaceae > Longimicrobium > Longimicrobium sp. The sequence goes on along the minus strand of DASVQP010000007.1, from coordinate 19,233 downwards.
GGGTGGCGCCCTCCACCGCGACCGCCGTCACCCGGTAGCGCGTCAGGTTCGACGGCATCCGGAACGGTACCCGCACCCGCCCCTGCGCATCGGTGCGCACGGCCGCCATCCACACGGCCAGCGGGTCGAAGTTGGTGCGCACCGCGATCGTCGTCTGCTGCTGCGGCGCCGAGCTCGCGCGGAGCTGTAGCTGGGCCATCGGCGGCGGCGGCGCCTCCATGGGCAGAGCCATCGCAGGCGGCGGGGGCGGCGGCGGGGCGGACACCGGCACGGGCATGCCGCTGGCCCCATTGCCGGTCACCGACTCCATCATGGCATCGGCCGTCATTGCCCCTTCCCTCTCCGCCTGCTCGCTGACGAGGTAAAGCAGCAGCGGCGCGGTCGCGTCCGCCCCCACGCGCACCGTCTGGACGGCGCCCGCGTAGCCCTCCTGCATCGTGACCAGGGTCAGCGTCCGCTGCGGCACCCCGCGGATGCGGAAGCGGCCCTGCGCATCGGCCACGGCGGAGAGCGTGGAGCCCTGCACCGTCACCCGCACGCCGCCCACCGGCTCGCCGGTCTGCACGTTCACCACGCGCCCCACCAGCGTCCCGGGCGCCGGCGCGAAGTCGGGCGCCACCACCCGCACCAGCGGCCGCAGGTGCAGCGCGTTGATCCCCGCCCCGCGCTCCCGGTAGAAGAGGAGGAGCGGATCGGGGATGCGGTAGCCGCTCAGCGCGAGCACCGCCTCGTCCACCACCACCAGCGCCACCTCGGCGCCGGCCACGGGGCGCCCGCCGGCGTCGCGCACCTCCACCTCCACCGAGCCCTCCGCGTCCGGCAGCATCGTACTGTCCGACGGCACCGCGCGCACGGTCAGCGTGCGGGTGAGGGGCGGCACGCGCAGCATCACGGTGCCGGTCGCCATGTCCACGCCGCGGGCGGTTGGACGCTCCTCGGTGCCGCCGGATGTCGCACCCGTCACGTCCACCTGCACCCACACGTTCGGCACGTCCGCCTCGGTGATGGCGATGCGCAGCGTGTGCGTGGCCCCCTCCGTGGCAAACGGCTCCGTCCTCACGATCCCGCTCCGCCCGATCGTCACCACCCCGCGCACCGGCTGGAAGGGGAGGCGCAGGAGGATGCGCGCCGTGTCGCCCACGGCGTAGCGCTCCTTGTCCGGTATCATCTCCACGCGCCGCGCCTCGTTCTCCTCGCCGCGGCCGGGGAAGCGCACGCCAGGCCCCGCCACCCACATGCGCAGCGTGGTAAAGGTGCGGCGCCCCTGCGCGTCGGTGGTCACCCCTTCGATGCGGTAGTCGCCGCCCACCACGCGAAAGGTGCAGCGCACCGGCGTCGTGCCGGAGACGCGGGAGCAGCTCTCGCTCCCCGCCTCCACCTCGCGCCAGCGCCCGTCGTCGAAGCGCCACTCGTTGCGGCGGATGCGCACGTCGATGGTGCGTCCGGGGACCGGCTTCCCGTCCAGCCCCACGGCGATCATCTCCAGCTCCATCGTGTCGCCCGCCTCCAGCCACGAGCGGGGCGTCCTCATCCCCAGGTACACCGCGGACGGGTGAACCAGGAGCGACGCGCTGGAGGTCCACGTCTGCCGGTTGACGTCGGTGACGGTGGCGTTCGCCGTCACCTGGAAGGGGCGCGGGGGAACGGCGCGGTCGAAGTCCAGCCGGATCGCGTGCGCCCCCGACGCGTCGGTGACGCCGCTGAAGCTCTCGCTCTCCTCGCCGCCGTCGTCGCCGTCCCTCCACCACCACCAGGGGCGCGTGGGGCCAAAGCTCCACTCGTCCCACCCCGGCGGGGAGAAGAAGCCGGGCGTCGCCGTCACGCTCCACTCCACCGGCGCGCCGGGAAGGCCGCCGCCGCTGAAGTACGACGCGCGCGCCACCACCTCCGTTCCGCCTCCCACGAAGTGCGGGCCCTCGTCGGCCGTGACCGAAACCTCGTACTCGGGCCTGCGGAACTCCTGCATGAGGAAGGAGAAGCCGTGCGAGTCGTTCGGCGACCCGGCCAGGCTCACCTGTATGGATGCGTGGCCCAGGTTGGCCCCCTGCGGCACCACGAACGACGCGTCGAAGCCGCCCAGCTCGGTGAGCTGCGCGGTTCCCTTGGCGATCTCGTTGCCGCGCGAGTCGCGCACCTGGTAGTCCACGGTGCCGCGGCCGGGAAGGGCAATGACGCCGTTTTTACCGAACGACATCCGCCGCGCCCACCCCTTGAAGCGCACCGTTTCGCCGGGGCGGTACAGGTTGCGGTCGGTGAAAGTGTACCAGGACACGCGTGCGTGCTCGGGCTGACGCGCGAGATGCACCCACCCCGCGTTCCCCATCCCCGGCGCCAGGAGCGCGACGTCGCCGCCGGAGCGCGCCACGATAAACGCCTCGCGCCCGGTCGCCGCGGGGAGCGCCATCGTCGCCAGCCCATCCGCGCCGGTGGTGGCGGCCGTCCCCGCGGGATGCAGCCTCACCTCCACGCCGGGGAGCGGCCGCCCGTCCACCAGCGAGCTCGCCCACGCCGTCAGGTCGGTCGCGTCGCCGAAGGCGGCGAGGCCGATGCGGGTGGACTGCACCCACAGGTACACGCTCTGGTTGCGCTCCCAGCCGGTGGGACCCTCCACCGCCTCCACCGCCACCACCACCTGCCCCAGCCCGCCGTCCAGCGCGGGGGTCAGGTCCACCGCCACCTCGCGCGTGTCGCCGGGCTGGCCGCCGGGCTCCACCACCCGGCTGGAGACCTCGCGGCCGGGAAGGCGCCTCGGCTCACCGCGCTGGCGCCCGCCGCCGCGCGCGAAGGCGAACCACTCCTCGGGCGCTACGCGGTGCACCCGCACGCGCAGCCGCTGGTGCCCGCGCGCGAACACGGAGACGGAGCGCGGCCCCTGCGGATCCAGCACCACCATGTTGTGCGCGGACCAGAGCTGGGCCACGGGCGGGCCCACCTGGATCGACGCCGTCGCCGGCGTGCCGAGCCGCTGCCCGAACCGGTCGCGCAGCCCCGCGTCCACCCGCACCGTGTAGCGCGTGTTGGGCCGCGTCCGCCCCATGATCATCAGCGAGTAGCCCTGCGGGGCGATGCGCATCCCCTCGATGGCGGGCTCCACGCGCACGAGCGACGCATCGAAGAGCGAGTCCGCCAGCGGGGTGGTGAACTGCATCACGAGCGGCATCCCCGGCCTGCACCCGCCGCCAAAGCCGCAGGTGCCGCGGACGAAGATGAAGCTCGTAAAGGTGGTGAACTCCCACACCTGGCGATCGGCGGTGCGGCGCGGCCCCTCGGCCGAGGGCGTGCCCGGCTCCACCGTGACGGTGACCTGCGCACCCTTTGGGAGCGGGTTCACGGGCCGGAACGCGACCCAGCGCCCCGCCTCCAGCCCCCGCACCCGCGCCTGCGCATCCGCGTCCGCCTCCACCTCCGCGGCGGTCGCCAGGCGCACGGGCACGCGCGCGCCACGGGCCTGCACCGTGATGGTGGCGAGGACGGTCGCGGGGCTGACGTCCTGGTCGAAGCGGACGACGAGCACCGGCTGCAATCCGATCGCGTCGGCGTACGGCCACCCGCCCGTCGCGCGCGGCGCGGGCGTGCCGAACGTCCAGCGCACCGCGTCCGCCAGCCGCCCGCCCGTCGCGGACGTAGTGCCGGCGGGGATCTCGACCGTGAACTCCGTCGCCATCGGCAGCCGCCCCTGCGGCTCGAACCGCAGCGTCCTCACGTCGATCCACTGCCACCGCCCCGGCGCCTGCGGAGAGAGCCGCGCCGGCACCGCCCGCCCCTCCACGTTGCCCACGGACGAGAGCGGCACCATCGGCTGCGAAAAGGTGATCGTCACCTCCGCGCCCAGCGGCACCTCCCCCTCCGGCGCGCGCCGCGTGACCGTCAGTGCGCCCGTCCCCACCTGCGGCACCGGCACCGACCCCGCCGTGTCGCGCGCCGGGAAGCCGGTGACCACGGTGGCCCCGGCGCGCGGCGCGGGCATCGTCTGCGCCGGGAACGCGAAGCTGTCGCGCGCCGCCGAATCCGGCGCCAGCGGCCGTGCGCGCCCCAGCACGCGCGCCGCCTCCAACGCGCTGATCCTCTCCCCCTGCGTCGCGGGGAGCGCCGCCGGCCCCAGCACCCGCCCCTGCGACACGCGGAACTGGAGCCCCGTCGTATCCACCACCCCCGGCCCGATCACCCTCGGCGGCGACGTGGGATACAGCGGAGGGACGCGCACCACACGCTGCGCATCCCCCTGCGAGGGCGCAAACATGGCCGCGGCGACCACGGCGGCGGCAAGAAGACGGCGGAGACTGGGCATCATGGACAGGCTCGGGAGGACGGAATCGAACTCACATCGCGCAACAGCCGCAGCGCATCACATAACAGGAGACGCCGAAGACCAGAAATCCAACACACGGGCGCTTCTCAGGTCCTCAGCGGACCGCGTCTGCCCCTCACTGGCTCCGGCCCGCCTATCGGGCTCGCATCAGATGATCACGAATGCGTCCGGGGCCACACCATACGTGTTAGTGAAAAGCGTAGACGCCCACATGCGCATCTCCTCATCGGAAGCGGTCGGGCTTAACCATCGCAAGTCGAAGTCGAAGACGCCGTCCGCTGCGATCCACTGGCGAGTAAGACTGTACGTCACAAGTATGGAGTAGAAATTGTTGAATGTCTCGTAGACTTCAATCTCGGGCTTGTTGTGAATCAGCCGTGGGCGAACCTCACCACCCGGTACATCCAGGAACAACGCCTCGTGCTCTTGGAATAACGTCCTGATTTCGGCTGGGTCTAGTCTGGTTGCTTTCACCGATCCCATCCACACACCTGGCCAGACAAAGAAGGCTGGGTTCCTCGCTTTGTCTGTTTGGAAGCGTACGAATCGGGCAAAAAACACCCTTATTAGAAGGTCCGGAGTGGAGAACCGGAACACAGCATCCTCGGTGAGTAGCTCGTCGATAGCCGCGTTCTTCTCCGGCCAAGTTGCCACGAGTCTGGAAGCGGCGAGTGGGCTTGGTGATCTCGTAAATGCGCAGAGGGCAGTCGTGATTTGCTCGTACTCCTCATTCGAGTAGTCGGTGATCACCTTTTTCAAGTCCGGCTGACCCGCCACCCCATGACAGAACAGGTGAAAACGAGAGCCAGGATCAACATCAATTAGGAACGATTCATAGATGTGGATATCGAATGGGAATCCCTCCGTGGGGTTGATTGCGAGGTCACAGAGAACTAGGAAGAGCCCGATCAGTGGGTCACCCACTGATTGCGGACGCGGCTCGCCCACCACTCGCAGGAAGTGATTAAAGGCTGCTACATACCGTTCCCCAAGCATCCCGAGGCGTTCGAAATCCTGCCAGTCCCATTCGCCTCCCGACGTGTGATGAAGGTACTGAAGTTGTGAGAATCGAGCCTGTCCTTCAAAAATATGATACGCGCCGACCGGTGCAATTCCGATTGGAGAACCGTAGTAGAATCCCTGAACTTGTTTTTGTCTCAGCTTCGCGAAGCCTTCTTCCCACCGCCTTGCATCGGGCAGCGTGGTGAGGGTCGGATCAAAGCTCGCGGACAATAGCTGTATAGCAATCGCCCACGTCATTTCATAGCTATGACCAGTTGACTCAAAGTATGGTTCTGCCGCCCAGCTGGGCGCCTCGCGGGAGGATAGCGCGTGTCGGTAGCAGTGCTCTAAGTCATGCCAGTTGTTGAGCACACGGTTGAGATTCGCTTGCACATCGGGCGCAGGCTTCCTGTTGGCTTGGTCGAATCGGCGCAGTGACTTTACTGGTCCGATCTCTGACAACAAAGAGCGGAGTAGTTGATAATTCGTATGGGTCTGTGCAGGATATGATAAGCTAAGCACAAGCCCGAGTGTCGAACCAACATGTTGCCACCAATGAATGGTTTCGTGCAGATATGTGGCAAATGCGGCTATACGGTCAGAGGTAATCTCCCCGTGCAAGTAAGACCCACTTTCACCTTCCTCTAGAATCGAATGAACGTCCGGATGGAGCCGAAGAACGAAGTGCATCGGGTCGTAACGACCCTGGACACGCTCTGAGGCTCCGGGTGGGAGCGACCAGCCGTCACTGTCGCTGTGGAAAAGCCTTCTCTCGGGGTACGCGTAACCTGGGTGCATCGGCCTCAATCGATTGGCTGCTAGATGTTCTCAAACTCCTCCCTTACGTACCTGCTGAAGTCGTGCACAGCAAACCCGGAGCCTGTGACCGCATAGCAAAGGGACCCTGGAGGTCCGAGCGTAGTCAATCCTTCCTCAACGTCTGCCGCCGGATCCCAGGCAGCCGACTCCAACAACCGCATCAGCGTGCCGTCTGGGCTTAGTCGCACCAAGCCTATCCCCCAAGATCGTGCTACGTTGATTGCACCTTTCTGAAAGCCTGACCGAGCCACAACCGTCCCCTTTGTTCGGCTGGGACCGATCTGTTCCATCTTCTTTTGGAACTCTTCTACATCGTCCACCGGGACGCGATGACCATAGTCTTTGCACTCCCAGATCCAGATGAGGAATGGCTCCGTGCTCCCTGGCCGGTACACCTCCAACGAAACGTCCGTTACGATATCGGCGTCTCGGGCAGCCGAATAGTATCCTTTACGATGAAACACCTTTCCTGCGGACGGAGCTATCCCAAGCAACCCGGATTGAAGCTCGATCTCCAATCGTCCGCGGACCTCCAGTTCGAATGGGCGTCCTAACTCCGCCACGTGAATCTCCTGAAAGCGGTTGCCAAACAACGAGTTTTCAACTGTGTGACTGCTGCGAGTTCAATTGGACCAGTTTACGTGAGTTGTCTAGGATCGAAAGGCCGAGACCGCGACTTTTGTGCGATCCCGACCTTCGTTCCATGTCGTCGCGGACGGGTTAGCTGCCGCCGCCTCAGATGTGCAGCGCGTGCCCCATGGACGCCAGCGCCGCCTCCGCCACCGCCTCGGAGAGCGTGGGGTGCGGGTGCATCGCGCGGTCCATCTCCTCCATGGTGGCCTCCAGGTGCCGCCCGACCACGAACTCGGCGATCAGCTCCGTGGCGTGCGGGCCCACCAGGTGCGCGCCCAGGATCTCGCCGTACTTCTTGTCGCGGATCACCTTGACGAAGCCTTCCGAGTCGCCGGCCGTGAGCGCGCGGCCGTTGGCGCTCCACGGGAAGGAGCCGATCTCCACGTCGTGCCCCGCCTCGCGCGCCTGCGCCTCGGTGAGGCCCACGGAAGCGACCTCGGGGTGGCAGTAGGTGCAGTTGGGGATGTTCGAGTAGTCGATCCCCGCGTGCTTGTCGCCGTGGATCGCCTCCACGCACGCCACGCCCTCGTGCGAGCCCTTGTGTGCAAGCAGCGGCGGCCCCGCCACGTCGCCGATCGCGTAGATCCCCTCCACGCTGGTGCGCAGCTGCCGGTCCACCTCGATGAAGCCGCGGTCCGTCAGCTTCACCCCCGCCGTCTCCAGCCCGATGTCCTCCGTCAGCGGCACGCGGCCGATGGCGGAAAGGACGCGCTCCGCCTGGATCGTCTGCGTCTCGCCCTTGGCCGTCTTCACCGTGAGCGTCACGCCGTCCTTGCCCACGTCGGCCTTCTCCAGCTTGGCGCCCGTCAGGATCGTCATCCCGCGCTTGCGGTACGCCTTCTCCACCACGGCGGAGACGTCCTCGTCCTCCAGCGGCAGCACGCGCTCGGCGGCCTCGATGATGGTGATCTGCGTGCCGAAGGCGCTGTGCACGTCCGCGAACTCCATCCCGATGGCCCCCGCGCCGATCACCGCCAGCGTCTTGGGCGGCGACTGCGGGATCATGGCGTCGGTGGAGTCCCACACGCGGTCGTGGTCGATGCGCAGGAACGGCAGGTCGCGCGGCTTGGAGCCGGTGGCGATGATGATGTGCTTGGCCGAGACGGTGGACTTGGCGCCGTCCTTGGCCGTCACCTCCACCTTCCCCCCGCCGGCGAGGCGCCCGCGGCCGGGGAGGTGGGTGATCTTGTTCTTCTTGAAGAGGAAGCCGATCCCCTTCACCAGCCGCTCGCTCACCTGGCGCGAGCGCTTGACGGCCTGGGCGAGGTCGGTCTTGATCTCGCCGACGGTGACGCCGAACTCCTTGGCGTGCCCCAGGTGCGTGATCATGGCCGCGCTCTCCAGCAGCGCCTTGGTGGGGATGCACCCCCAGTTGAGGCAGATGCCGCCGAGCGCGTCTTCCTCCACGCACGCCGTCTTGTAGCCCAGCTGCGCGGCCTTGATGGCGGCGACGTACCCGCCGGGGCCGGCGCCGATGACCACGATGTCGAAGCTCGTATCCGCCAAAGTGCACCTCTGGATCTCGGATGGTGGGCGGCGCCCCGTCCCGCGGAGCCCCGCGCCCGGATTCGGTCTCCGGGAAACGCGCCCAAAGTACGGGGGAAGGCACGGAAGTGCAAAGCCAGGGCGCCCGGGCGAATGCTCCGTGGGTAAAGAGCGGGGCGCGCGGCCACCCCTTTCCCCTGTCATCCTGAGCGACGCGCTTCTCCGCCCTCGCCCGTACTCCAAGCCAGGGCGCGGAGCGAAGGATCTGCTGCGCGTGCCGAGGGACTCGTCACCCGCCGTCCTCTTGCCTCGCCGGCTAGATCCTTCGGTCGCCGCAAGAGTCCCGCGTGCCGTGCGTAAGGTCGAGCAGGCGGCTCTCTCAGGATGACAGACAGGGGGTGCTGCCCAGTGCTGAGTAAAGCGCACTCACGCACTAACGCACTCACGCACTCACGCACTTCCGTTCAGCACCCAGCACTTCCCCCGACGCGTCACCATTCTTGCTCTGCGATCCAACCATGCAGTCCCACCCTCACGGCGACGGGAGAACGGAATGGCGCGGATCGACGGAGTGGCGGGGCAGGCGGGGGCGGCGGCGCGGGGCGCGGCGCGCGAGGCGGGACCCTGGGTGGAGCGGCTGGCGCGGATGGGGTACGCCGCGCGGGGCGTCGTCTACGTGATCGTGGGGATCATCGCCGCGCAGGCCGCGCGCGGGGAGCGCGGCGTCACGGACCAGCAGGGCGTCTTCGGCGAGATCCTGCAGCGGCCCGGCGGCAAGTTCATGCTCGGCCTGGTGGCGGTGGGGCTGCTGGGCTACTCCCTGTGGCGCTTCGTGGAGGCCGGGCTCAACCCCGAGCACGACAGCGCCGGCAAGCGCGCCCTCTTCGCCATCAGCGGCGTCATCCACGTGGGGCTCGCCCTCACCGCCGTGCGCATGGCGATGGGCTCGTCGTCGGCAAGCAGCGGCGGGAACAGCGGTGCCGCGTCGTGGACGGCGAAGGTGATGGAGGCGCCCGGCGGACGCTTTCTGGTCGGCGCCGCCGCGCTCGGCATCGCGGCGTACGGCGTCGCCCAGCTGGTGCAGGCGTACAAGGCGAAGCTCGACAAGCAGCTGGACCTGTCGCCGCTCAGCCCGGGCGCGCGCACGTGGGCGATCCGCGCGGCCCGGGCCGGGCTGGCGGCGCGCGGCGTGGTGTTCCTGGTGCTGGGCTTCTTCCTCCTGCAGGCCGCCCGCCACAGCAACGCCAGCGAGACCCGCGGCCTGGGTGGCGCCCTTGATGCCCTGCACGACACCGCGTACGGCGCCTGGGTGCTCGGGCTGGTCGCGCTGGGCCTGATCGGCTACGGCATCACGCAGCTCCTCAAGGCGCGCTACCGCCGCATCAAGCCCGCCTGATATCATGTCGATTCCCCCGCCCCCCGTTCGACGCTACCATAGGCCGGGGCAAGGACCCGGCATCTACCCACCGAGCGGAGAGGCACGAGCATGTCAGACGCGGCCATGCATGTGGAGCTGACGAAGGAACACCAGTGGCTGGAGCAGATGGTGGGCGAGTGGAGTTGCGAGATGGAGGCCGCGCTGACCCCCGGCGGCCCTACCCAGACGCACAAGTCCCGCGAAACCGTCCGCTCGCTCGGCGGCGCCTGGCTGCTGTGCGAGGGCGAGATGGGGAGCGGAGTGACGCTGATGACGCTGGGCTACGACCCGGCGAAGGGGCGCTTCGTGGGCAGCTTCATCGGCTCGATGATGACCAACCAGTGGATCTACGAGGGCGAGCTCGACGAGTCGGGGAACGCCCTGGTGCTCTCGACCCGGGGCCCCAGCGTCGAGGACGGCGCCATGACCGACTACCGCGACACCGTGGAGATCCGCGGCCCTGACCACCGCGTCCTCACCTCCAGCTACCTCCTCGCGAACGGCGAGTGGACCCTGTTCATGACCGCGCACTACCGGCGCGTGTAGGCGGGGCGGGCCCCCTCCCCGCTCGTCACCTCGCTGCCCCTCCCCCAATAACTACCTGGGGGAGGGGCGTTTGCAGGCATTCGCGCCGAGCGGCGGGGTGCGTCGCGGGGGAAGGCATGGGCAACCACGCGGGGCGGCCCCTACGGGTTTGGGTGCGAAGGGGGGTTCGAGGGGGGGGCAAGGGCGGGCAGACACGCAGGTCTGCCCCTCCGGACATTGGTGCGCGGGGACGGGCGGCGGCGCAGCCCGTGACACGGGCGCGAGGCGCCGGCTCCGCCCCCTCTCTCGATAACGGCGAGGGCGCAGCCCTCTCCTGTTATCGGGAGAGGGGGCAGCGAGGAACGAGCGGGGGTGAGGGCCTACCCCACCCGCCCCCGCACCTCCGCCCGCAACGCCTCGAACTCCGCATCCCCCACCACCGGCACCGTCCCCGCCGTCGAGATCTCCTCGTCGAGCGCCACCCAGCTCACGCAACCCTCGTAGCCGATCGTGTTGGGGATCACGATGGGCTCGGGGAGCACGTACGCGCGCACCAGGATCACGTGCAGGTACGGCCGCCCCTTGTACTCGAAGCGCGACCGCACCGTCTCCGGCGCCATGGGGTGAAGGCCGGCGAGGCGCGACATCACCTCCAGGCTCTCCACGCGGAAGGCGTCGGCGACTTCGGCGAAGACGCGCAGGCGAACCTCGTCGCGCGAGGCGGGCTCCGAGTGATCGAGCAGGTCGCGGAAGGCGGGGGCCAGCTCCTCCGCGTTCTGGTGGAAGGCGGTGGGGAAGATCCAGAAGGCGCGGTGCTCCACGTCGAAGCCGCCGCGCCGCTCGCTGATCCCGCCTTTGCGCACCAGCAGCGAGACGCGCCCGGCGGCCAGGGCGCGCTCCACCGAGGCCCACTCCTTCAGCGCCTGCCTACTCGACGACGACGAGACCATCGTCCAGCCCGCGCTGGAAGGGGAGCTTCACCACCTTTGCGGGCGGGCCGTCGGGCGAGCCGACCCGCAACTCCATCCCCGGCTCCACCTCGCGGCGCGCGAACCCCAGCGCCCCGGTCTCCCCCAGCATCGGGAGGAAGGCGACGCTGGTCAGCCGTCCCACCTCCTTGCCCGTTTCGGGGTGGAAGAGGGGCGTCCCCGTGGCCGGCGCGGGGCCGTCGCCCAGGCGGAAGCCGCGCAGGTGGCGGTTGACGTGGCCGCGGTGGGCGATGCGCACGATCACCTCCTGCCCCGTGTAGCACCCCTTGGAGAAGGAGATGGCGCGCTCCATCATCCCCGTCTCCTCGAAGACCTCGGTGGGGATCACCTCTTCGGAGAGCTCTGCGCCGTAGCGCGGGCGCCCGGCCTCCATGCGCAGCGCATCGATGGCGGCCAGCCCCACCGGCCGCGCGCCCAGCTCCGCCCCCTGCTCCAGCAGCGCCGTCCACAGGTGGGGCACGACGGTGGGCGCTGCGAACAGGTCGAAGCCGATCTCGCTCCCCACGTAGCGCGTCATCGCCACCATCACGGGCGCCTCGCCAAAGGTCAGCTCGCGGAATGCGTCCTCCGCCATCTCCCCCGGCCCCGCGCCCAGCACCCGCTCCAGCAGCGCGCCCGACCGCGGACCGTACACGCCCAGCTGCTCGATCTCGTCGGAGACGTCGGCCCAGCGGGCGAACATGGGGGGAACGAACTTGAGGAGGTGCTCGTACGTGCCGGCCAGCGCCTCGCGCGGAAGCTCCACCAGCACCTCCTCAATGGAGCGGCGGAAGGCGCGCAGCTCGGCCAGCGTGCGGCCCTTGGGCGTCAGCATCGCGGCGTACACCCCCTGCCCGGCCGGCGCTGCCAGCAGGTCGTTGGTGATGAGGCCGTGGAGCATCTTGGCGGGGTCCTTCCCCCACATGCGGATGCGCGCGCGGTCGCTGCGCTCGGCCACCCCCACGCCGTCGCGCACGGCATGGTACTCGGCCAAGGTGTCGCCGTAGCTCTGAGCCACGGAGCGCCCCGCCACGTCGGTAAAGAGGGCGCCGGCCGCCTCCTGGAACCGCCGCATCGGCGGCTCGGCGATCACGCGCATCGTCGTCTCGCTCATCCTTGCATCCCTTCCATCAGAGTCTTGAGCCCGGTGAACCAGCGCGCCTTCTCGGCGAAGGGGATGCGGGCCAGCCCGCTGGGGCTCGGCACCACGAAGTCGGTCACCCCCGCCGCCACCTGCGTCGCCTGCGCCCCCCACGGCGCGGAGGCGAGTCCCGAAGCCAGCAGGTACACGCCCTTGCCGTTGTAGCACACCACGCGCGGCCCCAGCTCCGCCACGATCCCGCGCAGCCTCCGCACCCCCTCGCGGTACTCCGCCGCCGTGACCTCGGCCGCGCTCCGGGTGGGCCGCTTCACCAGGTCCGTCACCCCGATCCCCAGCCCCAGCAGGAGCCGGTCCTCCTGGAAGTGGAAGCGCCGCGGCGTGAGACCCGAAGCCGCCAGCAGGTCCCAGAAGCGGTTGTTGCGCCCCGCGTAGTAGTGCCCCAGCCGCGCCGCCCTCACGCTCGGGTTGAACCCCACGAACAGCAGCCGCACCCCGGGAGCGATCAGGTCAGGCAGGGTACGGACCGTCTCGCCATCGACGAGGTACAGCGGGGGAATGGGGAGTGGGGAATCGGGAATCGGCTGACCAGGATTCCCTCCCATTCCCCATTCCCCATCACCCATTCCCCACGGTCCCCCCGCACATCTCCTTCAGCCGCGCCTCGTTCCCCTCCATCTCCGTCACCAGCCGCCGCACCTCGGCCGTGGAGGCGGCGTTGGGGAGCTCCACCTTGATCTCGTCGCCGGAATCGCGCGGCAGAAAGACGACGGTGATCTTCCACCCCTCCACGCCGGTGGCTTTGCGCGCCACCAGGTCCACACTGTACTCGCTGCCCCCGCACTCCAGCCGGTTGGCCAGGCGGTGCTCCTTCCACGACGAGCTGCGCGAAAGCGCCATCTTTGAGGACCCCCGATCGTTGCGAACCGCGCGGGCGGTTGTTTGCCAGGATTGAAACGCGCATCTTTGGTGCGCGCCCAATGGTAATGGCGCGCCCTCCCCGCAGCAAACGCCGATCCCCCGAGAGAGAGACCGCATGGCCTCGCCCGTCACCCGCTGGCTTCAGGGCGTACCGCCGGAGATACAGCGCCGCCTGGACCGCGCCGAAGCGCTGGCCCGCGAAGACCTGGTGGACACGCACGCCCGCCTCGCCCACGACCTGGTGACCGTGCTGGCGCCGCGGATGCCCTTCGACGAGGCGATCGCGCGCTACATCGAGATCATGGGCCTGGACGGCGAGGACGCGGAAGTGGTGGGCACGCACGCCGTCAACCTGCTGGACGACGCGGACGTGCGCGACGACCTGGCGCGCGAGGGGCATCGCGGCTGGGGATTCGACTGGCGCTACGCCACCCCTCTCGGCGCGCTCCGCTACATCCGCCGCCAGCGCAAGCGCAGCGGCGAGGAGCAGCTCTGGATGGAGCTCGCCGCCGCCCGCTCGGAGGAAGTCGTGGCGAACATGCACATGCGCCACGCCCTTGGCTTCGTCGACATCCTGGGCGACGTAGCGGACCCATCCCGCGCCGTCTCCCTCTACGCCGACCGCCTGGACCTCCCCGACGACCGCGCCCGCAGCGTCTACCAGCGCGTGATGGCTCATCTAGCGGACAAGCTCCTGCCCCGCCTCCACGAAGCAGCGCGCCCGGACGATGGCGCGGCGGCGGCCGACGAGAGCGGGAGTCCTGAGTCCTAAGTGCTAAGTCCTCAACAGCGCACCCAGCACCTGGCACTTGGCACTTAGCACTTAGCACTTAGCACTTAGCACTTAGCACTTAGCACTTCCCTTCCCCCTTGCACGGACCTTGCACCCCCCGCCCGCGCCCCCCGCGACCGCGGCGGGCACGCACGGACACGCAGGACGGACCAAGACCATGCCCAACGAGCTGTACACGATCAGGCGCGCCGCAGTGGCGCTGGCGCTGGGGGCGGTGCTCGCCGCCTGCGGCGGCGAGGGAAGCTCCGAGAAGGGCGGAGAGGGGAAGGACCTCCCCGGCGACACCACGGGCGCGGCACCCGCGGCGGAGGGCCAGGCACAGAGCGCGCCCCCGGCGCCCAAGGGGCCCACCGGGCCGGTGGCCAACCTTCCGCCCAACGAGATGGGGCGCATCATGGTGCTGGAGTACCACCGCACCGGCTCCCCCGAGGGCGAGTTCGTCCGCACGCTGGCGAACTTCCGCAAGGACCTGCAGTCGCTGTACGAGCGCGGCTACCGTCCGGTGACCATGCGGCAGGTGATCGACCGCAACATCGACATTCCCGCGGGCACCACCCCCGTCGTCTTCACCTTCGACGACGCCACCCGCGGCCAGTTCTACTTCCGCCCGGACGGCTCCATCGATCCGAACACGATGGTCGGCTCGTGGGCCGACTTCAAGCAGCGGAACCCGGCGTGGAGCGGCGGCGGCGTGTGGTGCATCCTCCCCGCGGCGTCGCACCCCTCCAACTTCTTCGGCGAGACGCCGGACCGCGCCACTCCGCGTGAGCAGCGCGAGGCCAACATTCGCAAGAAGATGGAGTGGTTCGTGGCGAACGGCCACGAGATCTGCAACCACACCCTCTTCCACGCGCGGCTGGACAAGGCCAAGGACAACCAGCAGGCGATGGACTGGATCGGGATCGGTGAGGACAGCATCAGGGCGTACCTCCCCGCCAACTACGACATCGTGACGTTTGCCCTCCCCCTGGGGATGTGGCCGAAGAACAAGCCCACCGCCTGGGCGGGCACGTACCGCAACGGCAAGCGCTACGAGAACAAGGTGGTGCTGGAGGTATCCGGCGGCCCCAGCGTCGCGCCCTGGGACCGCCGCTGGGACCCGCACTCGGTGGACCGCTTCATCGTGGCCCCCGGCGCCCTGGAAGCGCAGCTCTCGCGCTGGGAAAAGGACCCGACGAACCGCTACATCTCGGACGGCGACGCGCGCACGGTCTCGTACCCCCGCAGCCAGGCCGCGAACCTGGACCGCGGCAAGCTGGGCGGCCTCACCCCCCGTGAGCTCCCCGACCCCGCCCCCGCCGGCGCAGCCCCCAAGTCCTGACCCCACACCAGAGGCGCGGAGAGAAATCTCCGCGCCTCTGTTGTTCGACGCCATCGTAGGGGCGCGATTCATCGCGCCCGCCCTCTGCCCCGCCTCAACCCCTGCCCCGCGCACCGATCCCGTAGGGGCCGCCCCACGTGGCTGCCCGTGCCCGATCATGCGCCGAACCCAGCCCCCCTCCCGCGCCGCACCAAAAACAAAGCGGGGCCCCCGGCATCACCGGGAGCCCCGCTCTCCACCATCCGCCATCCTTACTGCGCGACCTTCTCGGTCTCCGCCGCCGCGACCGGAGCCGCGGCCGCCGGCGTCGCGGCAGGCACCTGCGGCGCGACCGGCGTGGACTGGAGGTAGTTCTGGTCCGCGTTGGCCTGGATGGAGTTCTCGTCCAGCCCGTTCAGCGCGCGCTTGAAATCGCGAATCCCCTTCCCCATCCCGCTCGCGAGCTCGGGGAGGCGCTTCGCCCCGAAGAGCAGAAGGAACACCGCGAAGATGATCACCGTCTCGCCAAAGCCGAGTCCAAACGGCATTGGAACCTCCGGGCCAAAGGATGAAGGGCAATCCAGGAACGGGCGGCGATCCGCCCGGCAGTGCACGACACGTCAGAAGCTCTTGCGAGCCCTCAAGATAGCGGCATCCCCCGCCGCCGACAACCCAAACGTGTAATCCTGTCCCCGAGCCGCATCTCGCGCTGTCAGGCAGACTCAGCCGGCGCGATCCGCATCTCCCGCGCCCGCGGCGGGGAGAATCGCCTACGCGCCGCCCGCCCCCACCGGCATCAGCGAGCGCACCATCTCCAGCACGCGGCTGGGCTCCGCCGGCTTCGCCAGGTAGGCGTCGCACCCGGCGTCGAAAGCGGCCTGGCGGTCGCTCTCCATCGCGTGCGCCGTCAGCGCGATGACGGGGATGTCCGCGGTCGCGGGGTCCGCCTTCAGGCGCCGCGTGGCCTCCAGCCCGTCCAGCAGCGGCAGACCCACGTCCATCAGCACCACGCCCGGGAGAAACTCGCGCGCCAGGCGCACCCCTTCCTCCCCATCCCCCGCCTCCACGACCGTGAAGCCGTAGTGCCGGAGAAAGGTGCCGTAGATGTCGCGGTTGTCGGGATTGTCTTCGACGAGCAGGACGGTGTTCGCGGACATGCGAGGGAATCGCTGACGGAGATGCGGGACGGTCTGGAACGTATGCTTACCCCGGCTCCGGGCGAAACGATCCAGCGTCACGCCCGGCGCCGCTGATGCGTTCTCACGCGGCTTCCATCCCGCTCCCACCACGACAGACGCGCACCGATGAAGATCATCCGCTGGCTAATCCTCCCCGCCCTCCTGCTCGCCGCCGCGTGCGACACCGTCGTCACAGAGGAGGGGACTCCGCTCGAACCGGGGACGTACGCCCTGGTCAGCATCGACGGCGCGCCGCTCCCCGCACCGGAGCCGTGCAGTTCCCTCCGCATCGAAGAGGAGCGGATCACCGTCGGCGCGATCCGCAACGTCGAGTACTACCAGCGCACCACTCGCCCGCCGACGAGAGAAGTGCTCACCGTCAGCGCCGCCGGGAGCTACAGCACCACCTTCGATGGCCGGGTCTACCTGAACCTCAAGCTCACCGGCACCGGCGCATCCGAAGCGTTCACCCCCGTACTGCAGCGCACCGCGCAGGGGCTGACGCAGGTCGTGGGGCAGCCCTGCGACGGGCAATCCGTCAAGCTGTACCAGCTTCAGCGCTGACCGACTGCTCCGCGTGCATCGCCGCCGCCGTGTGGATGGTGCGCACGTGGATGTCGACGGTGTCCTCCGTGTCGCGCGCGTACCCGCCCGCCATTGCGACCGCCACGGGGACGCCCGCGTCGCGGCACGCGCCCAGCACCAGCCGGTCTCGCTCCGCCAGCCCATCCTTGGTCATCGCCAGGCGGCCGAAGCGGTCCTGGTGGAAGGGATCGGCGCCGGCCAGGTAGATCACCAGCTCCAGCCCGAACTCGGCGAGCACCCGCGGCACGTGCAGCTCCAGCGCGGCCAGGAAGGCGTCGTCCCCCGCGCCGTCGGGAAGCTCCACGTCCAGCGAGCTGCGCTCCTTGCGAAAGGGGAAGTTCCGCGCGCCGTGGATGGAAAAGGTGAAGGCGGAGGGATCGGACGCGAACACGGCCGCGGTCCCGTTCCCCTGGTGCACGTCGCAGTCGATCACCGCGGCGCGCCGGATGGCCCGGTCACGCTGCAACACGCGGATGGCGACCGCCGCGTCGTTGAAGACGCAGAAGCCCTCGCCGTGGTCCGGGTAGGCGTGATGGGTGCCGCCGGCCAGGTTCACGGCCACGCCCCACCCACCCGCCTCCGCCTCCCCAAGCGCCACCCTCCCCGCGCAGATCGTCGCCCCGGCCGACCGGCGTGATCGCTCCACCATCCCGTCGCTCCAGGGGAATCCGATCCGCCGCTGCTCCAGATATTCCAGCCGCCCCTCGCGCACGCGCTCCACGTAGTCGCGATCGTGCACCAGCATGAGCTCATCCCACGCGGCGGCGGGCGGCACCTCCAGATCCGGCTCGCGCAGGATCCCCTCCGCCAGGCAGCGCTCGCGGACGCGGGCGTACTTGATCATGGGGAAGCGGTGCCCCTCTGGAAGCGGGAGCACGAATTCGTCGGTGTAGAAGGCGCGCACCGTCAGCGCCACGAGTGGGTCAAGGAATCCCCACCACCTTGTGGGTCTGCACCGAGAGCCTCCACGGCGGCCCCAGCTCCATCACCGCGCGGATCGCCTCCGCGTAGTTCGGCCCCCCCGCCTCGGCGACGTCGATGGGCTGGAGGAAATACTGCTCGAACCGCGTCCCCTCCACCATCCGGCGCACCGCCGCCACGTCCGGCGTGATCCCGGGGATGGAATTGCCGGTGAAGAGCAGCTTCAGCTCGCTCCCCTCCTTCTGCGCGAACTCCTCCTGCTTCGGTGAGATGGTGAGCCAGTCCACGAGCGAACGGTCCACCTCGCGCGACCCGTTGGACTCCATCGCGATCCGGTACCCGCGCGCGCGCAGCGCATCGGAGAGCGGCCGGTCGAGCTGCAGGCTCGGCTCCCCGCCCGTGGCGACCAGGAGCAGCCCGGCGCGCTCGCCCCCAAACGACTTCTCCGCCTCCTGGCGCACGAGCTCGAGCGTACCCTCCAGATCGGTCACGACGCTGGGCCGCAGCCAGTCCGTGTCGCAGAAGGGACACACCTCGTAGCCCAGGTTGCACCCCGCGAAGCGCAGAAAGACCGCTGGGGTCCCCGCCTGCGCCCCCTCGCCCTGGAGCGTACCGAACACCTCTTTGATCCCGTACTTCCTGGACATCACATCCTCGTCTCGATGCCGGCGCGCAACGCTCCCGATGCGCTTGTACACTGCATCACGCATCCCGCTCCACATGCAGGAGCACCCTGCCCCACCGCGAGTGTGGAGCGGATGTCCCACTTGTCCGCGCGCAGTCCCAATAATCCCGCACCCCGCATCAGCCAAGAAACCACAACTCGGCACACTGCAACAGCTTACCAGACCGCCCCAGAATGGCCCCCCGATTGCCAATAGGGTAGCCGAACGTCGGAGACGACGCGCAGAAGGGGGCCAGCGACCGCAGGACCAGTTCGACTCAAAACGCACCCGCAGCACCCACCCGCAGTCCCGCCGCACGACCCACCCGCCCCACGCCCTCGGCGCTGCCACCCCCCCTTTGAAGGCCCGAAGCCTCCCCGGCTTCGGGCCTTCTGCTTTGGCCTCACACAGAGACATGGAGCCACAGAGAGAACAGCAAAAGGTATTCTCCGTGGCTTGCAGTTCCCTCTGCGTGCTCTGTGTGAGGCTGTTCCACGAACAGAAGCCCCCCGACGCTCATCGCTGAGCATCGGGGGGCTTGATACGTAGGCCGGCGGCGCCGTACTCTCCCACCGGGTGGCCCCGGCAGTACCATCCGCGCGAGTGGGGCTTA
>DASVQP010000006.1 GCA_036389135.1 Longimicrobium sp. | reverse complement strand
CCTGCCGAAGTGGTGGGCATGACGGACGAAGCTGGGACGGCGGAACCACTTGGAGCGGGCTCTTACGACGGTCGTAAGAGCGCGGTCCGAGCGCGGCCAGAGCGCGGCGTGGAAGTTCAGGTGCGGCCGGCGCGGCGACGGAACTGGCCGGACGAGGACAAGCTGCGGATGGTGCGCGAGACCCTGCAGCCGGGTGCGGTCGTGCAGGCGGTGGCGGATCGGTGTGGGGTGAGCACCGGGCAGCTCTACACCTGGCGCAAGGAGATGCTGGCGGCTGCGGTGTCCGGCTTCGTGCCGGTGGCGGTGACGCCGGAGGTGCCGCGGGTGGCTGCGCCGCTGCGGGAGGTGGCGGCCGAGACGCCTGGCGTGGTCGAGATCGCCTTGCCGTCCGGTGTGACGGTGCGCGCCAGCGGCCGGGTGGATATGGCGGTGCTGCGCGGCGTGTTGGCCGAGCTCGGTGGCCGCTGATGTTCGGCCCGCCTCCCGGCACGCGCGTCTACCTCGCCTGCGGCGTGACCGATATGCGGAAGGGCTTCGACGGCCTGGCCGCGCAGGCGCGGACGGTGCTGGCGCAGGATCCGTACAGCGGCGCGGTGTTTTGCTTTCGCGGCCGCCGCGGTGACCTGCTGAAGATCTTGGCCTGGGATGGCCAGGGACTGCTTCTCATCGCCAAGAGGCTGGAGAAGGGCCGGTTCGTGTGGCCGCAGGCGACGAGCGGCGTTGTTTCCCTGACCCCAGCCATGCTCTCGATGCTTTTGGAAGGGATCGACTGGCGCATGCCGGCCTGGACAGCACGGCCCGAGGTGGTCGGGTAACGGCATCCTCATTTGGGGCGACGCGGCGCGGTCGGCGGCGATTCGCGCGTGGCCCCAGAGCTCGACAGCGCTGCATTCCCCGACGACGCTGAGCGCATGCGCGCGCTGCTGGCGGAGCGCGACGCCGCCCTTGCCGAGCGCGATGCCGCGCTGGCCGAACGTGACGCGGCGCGAGCGGAGCGTGACGCAGACCGGCTGAGTGCCCGGCGCGAGATCGAGAAGCTGAAAGTGCAACTCGCAGCGCTCCGGCGCCACCGCTACGGCCGGTCCTCCGAGCGGCTGGCGGCCGAGATCGGCCAGCTCGAGATGCTCATCGGCGACCTCGAGGAGGACGCGGCCGAGCGCGAAGCCGCGGCGGCGGAGAAGAAGCGCCGGGCCAAGGGCCGATCGGACAAGCCGCGCAAGCCCGCCCTGCGCCGCCCCCTACCCGCGCACCTGCCGCGCG
Source organism: Longimicrobium sp. (assembly GCA_036389135.1). NCBI lineage: Bacteria > Pseudomonadati > Gemmatimonadota > Longimicrobiia > Longimicrobiales > Longimicrobiaceae > Longimicrobium > Longimicrobium sp. The sequence continues at coordinate 368 of DASVQP010000006.1, read as the reverse complement.
AGACGGTGCTGCATGAGCCTGTCCTCGCCTGCCGCTGCGGCTGCACCGACCCCGCCCGCCTGACCTGCCTGGGCGAGGACGTGACGGAGGTGTTGGAGAAGATCCCCGCCAGGCTGAAGGTGATCCGGCACGTCCGGCCGCGCTACGCCTGCCGGGCCTGCGAGGCGATGTTGCAGGCGCCCGCGCCCGCCCTGCCCATCGAGCGCGGCCGACCCGGGCCGGGACTTCTGGCGCATGTCCTGGTCTCGAAGTACCTGGACGGCCTGCCGCTCTATCGGCTCTCGGGCATCCTGGCGCGCGAGGGGGTGGAGATCGAGCGTCAGACGCTGGCCGACTGGGTGGGCCAGGGCGCCTGGTGGCTGCGCCCC
>DASVQP010000005.1 GCA_036389135.1 Longimicrobium sp. | reverse complement strand
GGTCACCTTCACCGCCAGCGTGGGCACGGGGACGGCCGCGCGGGTCATCATCAACCCGCGCTCGCTCCGCTTCACCACGCTGGGGCGGCAGGAGCAGGTGACGATTACCGCGGTGGACGTCTACGGCAACCAGATCTTCGCCCCGGCGACGCTGATCACGCGGAACGCAGCGGTGGCCACGCTGGAGGGAGCGCCGGTGGTGCGGGCGCGCGGCAACGGGAGCACCTTCCTGGTGGCGACGGTGCAGGGCGTGTCGGACAGCATCCCCATCGTGGTGCAGCAGGTGGTCGCGTCGGTGGGGGTCACGCCCGCGTCGGCTTCCATCCTGGTCGGGGACACGGTGCGCTACCGCGCGACGGCCGTGGACTCGTCGGGCGCGCCCGTGACGAACGCGCAGTTCACCTGGCGCACGGGCTCGGCCGCCGTCGCCACGGTTGATGCGGCGGGGCTGGTGAGGGGCACGGGCATGGGCACCACCACGGTGTTCGCTGCCTCCGGCGGAGTGGAGGCGAGCGCGACGGTCACCGTGCGCACCACCTTCACGGCCACCGTGCTGGAAGCCGGCGCCTTCCACACCTGCGCGACCAGCGGCGGCACCACCTACTGCTGGGGCTCCAACGCGACCCGCCAGCTTGGCTCGAACGCGCCCACCACGGGCACCCCGCAGCCGGTGGGCATCGGCACGGCCGTGCTGCTCGCCGGGGGTGGGCCGGGGGTCACATCGCAGCACGACATCGGTCAGACCTGCGCCGTCGTCGGCGGGGGCTCGGTATATTGCTGGGGGAACGACATCAATCGACAGATCAGCGGCACGCCTGCCACTGAGATCTGCCGGTTCAGCGCGAGCTTCAGCTATCCGTGCCGCGTGACGCCGGAGCCGGTCCCGGGGCTCAGCAACGTCGTGTCCCTCACCTCCGGCGCGCTCCACTCCTGCGCGGTGAACTCGGCCGGCGAAGCGTACTGCTGGGGGAGCAGCCGCTACGGCGAGCTCGGCACGGCCGTCCCCGTGACCGAGGGGTGCCAAGCGGAGGGGCCGATCGGTGGGCGGACTACGTGCAGCGCCACCCCGCTGCGGGTGGCGAGCGTCCCCGCGCTCCGGGAGATTTCGGCGGGCGCGGCGTTCACCTGCGCGCTTTCGACGGTGAACCAGGCATTCTGCTGGGGGACCAACACTACCGGGCAGCTCGGCACCCCAACGGGCGGGCCTTCGTCTCCCACGCCGGTAGTGGTTACGGGCGGGCACCAGTTCACGCAAATCAGCAGCGGCTTCTCGCACAGCTGCGCGGTGAGGACGGACGGGCGCATCCTATGCTGGGGCGCGGGCGGCTCGGGCCAGCTCGGCAACGGGAGCACCTCCAACACCACCACCCCGGTGCAGGTAGCGGGGAGCCTGACCTTCCGCTTGGTGACGGCCGGCGCGGCGCACACCTGCGCCCTGACGACCGGCGGGGCCGCGTACTGCTGGGGTAACAACACCAACGGCAAGCTGGGCGTGGGGCCGGACGTGACGCAGTCGACGGTGCCCATCGCGGTAGCCGGCGGGTTCACGTTCTCCAGCCTCTCGGCCGGCGTGGACCACACCTGCGGCATCGCCACGCCGTCCAACGAGGTGTTGTGCTGGGGCTCCCGCAGCCAGGGCCAGGTCGGCGGCGCGCCGGTGGTCGGGGCCTATTTCACCCCGCAGCGCGTACCGCCACCCGCGGGCGCCGCGCTGAGGGCCATCCGCCGGTAGTAACCACGGCTGGCTGGTAGAAAAGGAGGCACGGGAAGAGGATCTCTCCGTGCCTCCTTTCCGTTGGCCAGCACAACCGCCCCGCCCCCGCCGTAGGGGCGCGATTCATCGCGCCCACCCTCTCCCCCACCTCGACCGCCGCATGACGCATCGAAACCGTAGGGGCAGACCTGCGTGTCTGCCCACCCTTGCCCCTACCCCGGCTCCCGCCGCACCGCACACAAACCCGTAGGGGCAGCCCCACGTGGTGCCCGTGTCTCGGCCTGCGCCGCCCCCTGCCCCCCGCATCGGCATTCCAGGCACGCCCGAAACCCGCTGGAACCATCCAAAATCCCGCACGCGCGGCTCGCCCCCGGCACCGGCTATGAGATCGCGAGTCCCCGAAGGGGGACTTTGTGCTGTCGTTGCAGCGAGTTTACTCGCCAACCCCCCTTACGGCCGCGCGATGAGCATCGCCTCGACGCGCGAGAGCCTCAGCGGCGTGTCGGGCTGCCGGCGCGCGCCCTCGCGCCAATCGTTGTTGAAGTCCACCGTGAGGACCACGAGCTCGCCTCGGGAGCGGCCGGTGGCGTCGGTCAGCGGGATCCGCGCTTCCGCGAGCTCCAGGTCAGCGGAACTCGCGAGGGCTTCGCAGGCACCGGCACGACGGTCGCGGAGGACCGGCACGAGGGGGCCGAGCTCGGCGCGCGCCGTCCAGGGAGACGCTCCCGGCACCGTCACGACGGCGGCGTTCCCTTCCAGCGTCAGCCTCGGCGCTCGCGGGGCGGAGCGGGCCAGGAACTGGGAGTCTACGAGGTACACCGTCCCGCCGCCGGTCTGGATGGGAGTTCCGTCGGGAAGCCAACCGTGGAAGCTGCGGGCCGCCGGACGGGCGCATCCTGGACGCACCGCGAGCGCGCTCACGACCTCCCACCCGGCCCCGTATCCGCGAAGGCGGGTGCCCAGCACCCGCCCCGTGACTGCGGGCCCGTGCGCGTCGTAGAGGTAGGCGAGCGTACCCGTAACGCGCTCGTGCTGCTTGGCAGTGAGGGTGGTGAACGCCTTGACCGTCTCCTGGGGCGGAACCAGGGGCCTCACCAGCCGCCCGCCGCGCAGCAGCCCCGCGTCGATGAGCGCGGCGCGCAGGCGGGCGCTCTGGTCGCGGCGCGACACGGCCTGCGCGCTCCACGGACCCACCGACCCCAGCAGGAGCGCGGCGGCGAGCACCGCCGGCACCGGCGACAGCAGCGGTCCGCGGCGTCGCACCAGGCGCACCGTCCCCCACACGGCGAGCACCGCCAGCGCCGCCAGCAGCAGGAGGCGCAGGTAGCGGAACTCCGTCCACCCATACTGATCCTGGCGCACACCCACGGCCCAGATGGGGAGCGGAAGAAGGGGGAGGAGGAGCGCCGGAAAGAGGCGGACGAGGCGCGCCACCCCGCGCGTCTCGGGATCGTCCTGCAGCGGCTCCAAAAAGATGCCGCCCAGCAGCCCCGCAATCCCCGCGAAGAGGACGATGGGCGACAGGGTGTTCCTGGGAAGGTCGCCCGTGACCGCCACCTTGATGGTATAGGCGAATAGGATCGCCAGGTACACCACCAGCACCACCGCGTACAGATAGCGGCCCGCCCGGCGCACGGCGGTCAGCGAGGAGCCGCCGTCGCCCTCCGCGGCCAGCACGGGCACCCCGCCGGCCACCACCCACGGGACGAGCGCAAAGAAGACGGCGCCGGCCAAGTCCTCGTACAGGTGCTCCGGCCTGCGCAGCTCGAAGAGCGAGGTGACCGCCGCGACCGCCCCCGCGAGCGCCGCAAGGAGCGCCGCCCCGTACAGCCCCACCGCCAGGATGCGCCCCAGCAGCAGGGCGTCGAAGCGCCAGAAGCGCCGCCGCCGGCCCGTCTCCTCGCCCGGGAAGGCGGCCAGCAGCAGCGCCAGCCACGCCGCGCCCGCCAGCGCCACCGCCCTCCACCCCTCCGATTCCAGCCTGGGATTGTAGATCCACGCGGCGTACGCACCCACGCACGCCAGGACGAGCGCGGTGGCGCCCCAGCGCGCCCTCGCGGAGAGCAGGCCTCGCGCGCGCAGCACGCTCGCGCCGAACACCAGCGGCAGCGCGATGACGGCGGCCGCGAAGATGCGCACCCACCAGTGCGCGTCGTCCTGGCGGAGCGAGATGGAAAAGGTGACGGCGAGCGCCACCCCCATCAGCACTTCGACCGGGGCGTGGACGAAAGCGTCGCGCGCGTCGCGGGAGTACGCGCGCAGGGCGGTGCCGGGAAGCTTCATGGCGGGATCGCGGGGAGCGCCGGGGATGGGACGCCGCCCGGAGAAGGCGGCGCGGAGGAGCACGCCCGGCGTGGCGGCGGACGCGCGCATTCATCCTGGCACGATCGGGGCACGCGCGCAACAGTTTGCGGGGCACGGGTGTCCCACCTGCCCCAGATCGCCGCTCGGCGCCCTCCGACCCCAAATCGGAGGAACTTGCGCGCCCATTTCGTTGCACCAACAAACAGTTTTACACTCCACCCTGCAAACGCGCGTTTGGAGCCGCCCTAAGCAAGCAGCGGCGCCGAAAAATTCGTATTCTGGATGCAACGATCTTTTCCATCTGCAACGAAATATTGCAACGAAATTGCGGCACATCGATTGCCCTTTCCGCCGCCGTCCAGGAGGGACTCGAGGACGAAAACCCACACCATGGGCCCGCTGGGCCGGGAGGACGAGATGAAGGCACTCTGGAACCAGTTCCGTCGCGACGAGTCCGGGCAGAGCCTGGTGGAGTACGGCCTGGTGATCGCGCTGGTAGCGCTGGCCGTGATCGGCGCGCTCGTGATCTTCAAGGACAAGATCGCCGCCGTCTTCACGCGCATGGGCAACACGCTGGACACCGTAGGCTGAGCGGCAGCGGTTGAAGTCGGCCGGGGCGCGGGTTCCCGGCCGGTAGGCGGTACGAGAGCGTTGGGATGGAACGCGACCTCCGGCTTCACTCTGTGATGCTGGCACGTACCGCCCTGCGCTTCGAAACGGAGGACTCATGCTTTACCTGATCAACACCACGATCTTCGTCGCCCTGCTGGCGCTGGCCGCCGGCACGGATCTGCGCACGGGCCGCATTCCCAACAAGCTCACGGGTGCCGGCCTCGCGGCCGCCCTCGTCCTGCTCGCGGCGAGCGGCCCCACGGCGCTCCTGGGTGGGCTGGCCGGCGCGGCGCTGGCATTCGCCCTCACCTTTCCGCTCTTCGCCGTACGCGCGATGGGCGGGGGCGACGTGAAGCTGCTGACCGTGGCGGGCGCGTTCCTGGGTACGGGGCGCGTGGTGCCCGCGCTCCTGATCACCGCCGTCGCGGGCGGCGTGCTGGCGCTGGCCGAGGCCGGTCGCCGCGGAGCCATCCTCCCCGTCCTCTTCCGCTCGCGCGAGCTGGCGGGGCACTGGGCGACGGGCGGGCGCACCGGGGAGCGGCTCACGCTGGATTCGCCGGGTGCCATCACCATCCCATACGGGGTGGCGATCGCGGTCGGGGCCCTGGCCGCGTGGTTCCTGTGAGCCGCGCCGGGCTCTTCCGCCGGAGCGACGAGGGACAGGCGGTAGTGGAGTTCGCGCTGATCGTGCCGGTGCTGATGCTGCTGATCGTCGGGGTGTTCGAGTTCGGCCGCGCGTGGAACGCACACCAGGCGGTGACCGACGCCGCTCGTGAAGGGGCGCGGATCGCCGTGATCGCGGACCCTACCATCAACGAGGACTCGGTGAGAAAGGTGGTGCGCAACGCGCTCGCCGCGGTCTCGCTGAACGCGGACCTGGCGGAGATCGAGCTCACGGGGGTCGACGCCCCCACCGGAGAGCCGGCACGGGTGGCGGTGCGCTACCCTTACCAGCTCGCCCTTCTGAAGTCGTTGGGAAGGACCAGTGGCGGAGGTGCCGTCACCCTGGGAACGGCGTTCGTGATGCGCAACGAGTGAGGCGGGAGCGATGAAAAGGCTGTGGGTGGTTCTCGGAATGGCGCTGGCCTCCGGAGGCGGAGCGGCGTACCTGGCGGCAGGATACCTGGAGCCGGCCCCCGCCGCGGCGGCGCGCCCGGAGCCCAGGGGCGACCGCGTGGCCGTGGCGGCGCGCGACCTCCCCGCCGGCTCGGTGCTCTCCTCCGCCGACGTGCGCCTGGTGGCGTGGCCCGCCGACGCGCTCCCCGCCGGCTATGCGCGCACCGTGGCCGAGGTGGTGGGGCGCGGCGTCGTGGCCCCGCTGCGCACCAACGAGCCGCTCATGGCCGGCAAGCTGGCCCGCAAGGAAGCGGGCGGCGGCCTCCCCATCCTGATCCCCGAGGGGATGCGCGCGGTGAGCGTGCGGGTGGACGAGGTGATCGGCGTGGCCGGCTTCGTTACCCCCGGCACCCGCGTCGACGTGCTCGCCACCCTCCCCGCCGGGCAGGACCGCACCGCGGGGACGCGCCTGGTCCTGCAGAACGTGCAGGTGCTGGCCGCAGGCCAGTCGATCGCGCGCGACAACGACGGGAAGCCGCAGGCCGCGGCCGTCATCACCCTGCTGGTGCTCCCCGACCAGGCCGAGATCCTGGCGCTGTCGTCCGCCGAGGGGCGCATCCAGCTGGCGCTCCGCAACACGATGGACGGCACCCAGGTGAGCACCGGCGGCATCCGCACCACCGGGCTGCTGGGGAACACCGCGCCACCACCCGCCCCGCCGGCCGTTCGTGCCGAGCGGCCCGCCCGCGCCCCCTCCACCGCACCCGTACGCGCGCGGGCAGGGCGGAGCGTCGAGATCTTCCGGGGGAGCGACCGCTCCGTCACCACCTTCTAGCAGGCGAGGGACCATGCGTTACCCCTTTTCCATCCGCGGCCGGGCGGTCACTTCGCCGGCACGGGCCGCCCTGCGCCTGCTGGCGCTGGCGGCAGGGGTGCTCGCGCTCCCCGCCGCGGCACAGCGCACCGCCGCGCCCGCCGCGCAGCGGGTGATCCCCGCCGGCGATCGCGTGGTAGTGGTGGCCCGCGGGCAGACGGCGCTCCTGGTACAGCCGGTGGCCCTCGCGCGCCTCTCCATCGCGGACCCCGAGGTGGCGGAGATCTTTGCGGTGTCGCCGCAGGAGATCCTGGTGAACGGCAAGAAGCTGGGGACCACCTCGCTGATGCTGTGGGACGCCAGCGGCGCGCACCGCCTCTACACGGTGGAGGTGACGCCGGACGTGCGCGGGCTGGAGCAGACGCTGCGCACCCTCTTTCCCGCCGAGCGCTTCACGGTGCTGGCCAGCGGCAGCAGCGTCGTCCTTTCCGGCACGGTGAGCAGCGCGGCGGTCGCCCGGCGCATTCTGGAGATCGCCGGCGGCTCGGGCGCCACCATCGTCAACAACCTCTCCGCGCCGGCCGCGTCGCAGGTGCTGCTGCAGGTGCGCTTCGCCGAGGTGACGCGCTCGGCGGTCAGCGAGCTGCGCACCCAGCTCGGGGTTTCCACCCGCGGCACGCTGGGCGGGGTGGACGAGGGCGCCGTGCAGACGCTTTCCGACGGGCTGGTGAAGCTCTTCCTGCTGGGCGGCAACACCCGCATCGAAGCCTCCATCAGCGCCATGCAGTCGCGCGGCCTCTTCCGCAGCCTGGCCGAGCCCAACCTGCTGGCGCTCGACGGGCAGGAGGCGTCGTTCCTGGCCGGCGGCGAGTTCCCCTTCCCCGTGGTGCAGGGCGGCGGCAACAACAGCACCGTCACCATCGTCTGGAAGGAGTTCGGCGTCCGCCTGCGCTTCAGGCCCACCGTGGGGACGGACGGCACCATCCGGCTCAAGATCGCGCCCGAGGTGTCGTCGCTGGACTACTCCAACTCGCTGCGCATCGAGGGCTTCCAGATCCCCTCCCTCCTCACGCGCCGCACGGAGACCGAGGTGGTGCTGCGCGACGGGGAGTACCTGGCGATCGCGGGGCTGCTGAACAACGTGCTGGAAAACAACAACTCGCGCATCCCGCTGCTGGGCGACCTGCCGGTGCTGGGCTCGCTCTTCCGCTCGCGCAACGCACGGCAGGGGCGCACGGAGCTGCTGGTGCTGGTGTCGCCGCGCATCGTGCAGCCCACCAGCGGACCGCAGCCGGTGCCCACCGGCGAGCCCAACAACTGGGAGTGGGACCGCTCGCTGCGCGGCACGCAGCCGGCGAACCCGTCCGGCCAGCCCGCGACGCCGGGCCGGCCGTAAAGGAGGGTTAGACCCGTGATCCGCTTCCGCACCCGTCTCCGCGACCGCCAGGGCTCCGCGCTGGTCCTTCTGGTCGTCGCCATGCTGGGGATCCTCTCGATGATGGCGCTGGCCATCGACCTGGGGATGCTGCGCACCGCCCACGGCGAGGCCCAGCGCGCCGCCGACGCGGCGGCGCTGGCGGGCGCATCGGCCTTCATGGAGATGGACCCGGACCAGGCGGCGATCGCCGGGCAGGAGCGGGCGGTGGACTTCGCCACCCGCAACACGCTCCAGGGGCAGGCGTTCGGGGCGGAGGAGGTGGTGGTGAACGTGCTCAAGGACACGCGCACGGTGCGGGTGAAGGTGCGCAGGCCGGCGGTCCCCACCTGGTTCGCGCGGATGTTCGGGGTCAACAGCGCACCCGTGAGCGCGCGCGCCGCGGCCCACGCCACCCGCGCCCCCAGCACGCGCTGCGTGAAGCCGTTCGTACCGCCCGACCTGTGGGCCGAGACGGCCGACGACCTCAACAAGAACGGCGAGTGGGACGTGTGGGAGATGTGGGAGTACGAGCCGGACGAGGGCGACTTCTACAACCCCGGCGGCCCGGGGGCCACCTCCAGCAAGCCGGAGACGGGGTACGGGAGCAGCTACCGCGGCATGAGCAAGGACCGCGGGCGCAAGGTGATGCTCAACGCGAGCGCCCTCCCCGGCTTCGCCAACCTTTGGGCGATGCCGGACATGGAGTGGGGCGGCGACGACATCGGCGGCTCCGCGCTGCGCCAGAACATCAGCGGCTGCAACTCCAGCCCCATCAAGCTCGGCACGCCGTACCGCGTGCAGAGCGGGATCAAGACGGGCCCCATCTTCCAGGGGATCACCGACCTGGTTCAGCGCGACCCCCTGGCGCGCTGGGACGAAGCAAGAGGCGAAGTGGTGGGATCGGCTTACGGCGACTGGATGGACAGCCCCCGGCTGATCCGCGTTCCGCTGTACGACCCCTCCGAGATGGATTCGAAGGAAAATAACGTGGTGTTCGTGAAGTTTGCGTGGGTCTTCCTGGAGCCGGTGGGTGGCTCCACCGATCCCATCGTCGCCCGGTTCGTGGAAATCGTCCGGGTCCTTCAGCTGGTGGAATGATGCCCTTCGCAGCCCCCCCCTCAGCCGCCGCCTCGCTCCTGCGCTGCGCGGTGATCTCCACCGACGAGGCGTTCCGCGCCCGCGTTCGGGAGGTCGCCCTGCCCGAGCGCGGAGTCGCGCCCCCGCTGGAGATCCCGGTTCCCTTCAACGAGCTCGGCGACGGGCACCTGAAGGCGCTCCGCGACGCCTCGCCCGAGGTGATCTTTCTGGACGTGGGCCAGCACCCCGCCACCGGGATCAACCTCGCCCAGTTCCTGGCCGAGCAGAACCCGCACGCCCGGCTGGTGGCGGCGGGCCCCGCGCTCTCGGCCGAGGTGCTGATGGCCGCCATGCGCGCCGGGATTTCCGAGTACCTGCTGAAGCCCGTCTCCGGCGATGAGGTGGCGCACGCCGTGGAGTCGACGCTGCGGCGCACGCGCGGCACCGAGGCCGAGGCGCAGCAGCAGCCGGGGCAGATCTTCGCCTTCTTCGGCCCCAAGGGCGGCTCGGGCTCCACCACGCTCGCCACCAACCTGGCGATCCACCTCCACCGGCTCACCGGCAAGCGCACGCTGCTGGCCGACCTGGACCTGGAGCTGGGCGAGGTGGCGCTGCAGATGGGGGTAGACCCGCGCTTCAACTTCGCGGACATGGTGAGGAACTTCCACCGCATGGACGCGGAGCTGCTGGCCTCCTTCATCGAGCGCCACAACTCCGGCGTGCACCTCCTTTCCGCGCCCTACCATCCGGAGAAGGCGGAGGTGGTGTCCGGCGACCGGATCTCCAAGATCCTCCTCTTCCTGAGGCAGCACTACCAGTACGTGGTGGTCGACACCTCCAATTCCTTCTCGCCGGCGACGCTGGCCACCTTTGAGCACGCCGACAAGATCTTTCTGGTGACGCAGGCGGACCTGCAGTCGCTGCGCAACATCAAGCGCTGCGCTCCGCTGCTGGAGCGCACCATCGGCGGCGGCGACCGGGTGAAGCTGGTGCTGAACCGCTACCGCACCAGCGACGCCATCAAGCCGGAAGACATCGAGAAGACACTGGGGATGAAGGTGCAGTGGACGATCTCCAACGACTACGAGGCCGTGGTGAGGTCGGTGAACTCCGGAACGCCGATCGTGCTCAACGGCGACTCGCGCTACGCGCAGGACGTGCGCTCCATGTCCGCCTCCATCGCCGGGCTGGCGGGGGGCGCAGAGCCGGCGGGGGGCCGCTTCATCCGCGCCCTTACCGACCCGCTGATGCGCGTGCTGCGGCGCTCCACCCCGCAACAGCCTGAGGTGGCGGTATGATGCAGTCCTGGTTCAGCGGCGCCGCGCCTGCCGCGCCCGCGCCGCCGCGCACCCCCGCGCCGTGGGATCTCCCGGCCGTCGAGGTCGTGCAGACGGGCCCGTCTCTCCTCCAGGAGACCAAGGCGCGCATCCACCGCAAGCTGCTGGAGCGGCTGAACCTGTCGTCGCTGGACGCACTGGAGCGCGACCGCGCGGTGGCGGCCATCCGCGGCGTGGTGCACGAGCTCCTGGCGCTGGAGTCCGTTCCGCTCAACTACGACGAGCGGGAAGAGCTGGTGCGGCAGGTGCTGGACGAGATCTTTGGGCTGGGGCCGCTGGAGCCGCTCATGCAGGACCCCGAGATCTCGGACATCCTGGTCAACACCCACAGCAGCGTCTACGTGGAGCGGCACGGGCGGCTGGAGGAGACGGACATCACCTTTCAGGACGACCGCCACCTCCTGCAGGTGATCGACCGCATCGTCTCCGCCGTCGGCCGCCGCATCGACGACTCGTCGCCGATGGTGGACGCGCGCCTGGCGGACGGGTCGCGCGTGAACGCCATCATCCCGCCGCTCTCCATCGACGGGCCGCACCTCTCCATCCGCAAGTTCAAGCGCGACGCGCTGGCCGGCCAGGACCTGCTGCGCACCAAGAGCCTCACGCGCCCCATGCTGGACCTGCTGGCGGCGGTGGTGGGCTCGCGCCTCAACATCCTGATCTCCGGCGGCACCGGCGCGGGAAAGACGACGATGCTCAACATCCTGTCGTCGTTCATCCCGTCCACGGAGCGCATCGTCACCATCGAAGACTCGGCAGAGCTTCAGCTTCGCCAGCCGCACGTGGTGCGCCTGGAGACGCGCCCGCAGAACATCGAGGGCTCGGGCGAGGTCACGCAGCGGCACCTGATGGTGAACGCGCTGCGCATGCGCCCCGACCGCATCGTGGTGGGCGAGGTGCGCGGCTCGGAGGCTATCGACATGCTGCAGGCGATGAACACGGGCCACGAGGGCTCGCTGGCCACGCTGCACGCCAACACCCCGCGCGACGCCCTGGGCCGCCTGGAGACGATGGTGTCGATGGCGAACCTGAACCTGCCGGAGAAGGTCGTGCGTCAGCAGATCGTCAGCGCCATCGACGTCGTCATCCAGGTGAACCGCCTTTCCGACGGCACGCGCAAGGTGATGACGATCTCCGAGGTGGTGGGGATGGAGAGCGACATCATCACCATGCAGGACATCTTCGTCTTCGACAAGCAGGGGATCGCCCCCAACGGCGCGGTGCTCGGCGACTACCGCGCGACGGGAATCCGCCCGCGCTTCGCCGACCGGCTGGAGGAGAACGGAATCCAGCTTCCCTCGGACATGTTCGCGCAGGCGGCGCCGATGCGGCGGGAGGCGTGGTGAGCGGCGCATCCCCCGCCCTTCCCGCGCTGCTGGCCGGGACGGCGGCCGCGCTGGGGACCGCCGGCGTGGTGCTGGGCGCCGAGTGGGCGCGCGCGCGCCGGCACCGCAACACCGTGCTCCGCCAGCTCCGGCAGCTCGCGGACGAACGCGGCGCCGTAGTGTCGTCCACTTCGGCCGAGCCCCTCCTGCGCGATGCCCTGGAGTCTTCGTGGCTCAAGATGCTGTCCGCGCGCATCCCCCAGCTCCGCGGCTTCGGGCCGTTGCTGCAGCAGGCCGGCCTCGCGTGGAACGAGCAGCGCTTCCTGGTCTCGATGGGGGTGGGCGCGCTCTTCGGCGGGTTGATCGGCTGGGCGATCGGCGGGGCGGGAGTGGCGCTGATGGCGGGCGTGGCGATCGGCGCGTTCATCCCGTACGGCTACGTGCGGCGGGTGAGGACGCGCCGACTGCGCAGCTTCGAGGAGCAGCTCCCCGAAGCGATCGACCTGCTGGGACGCGCGATCCGCTCCGGCCACCCCCTCTCGGCGGGGCTGCGCATGGTGGCGGAGGAGAGTGGGCAGCCGGTGGGCGGCGAGTTCCGCCGCGTCTTCGAGGAGCAGAAGTTCGGGCTCCCCTTCGAGGACTCGCTCACGGGGCTGGCCGCGCGGGTGCCGCTGGTGGACGTGCGCATCCTGGTGACCGCCGTCATGATCCAGCGCGACGTGGGCGGCAACCTGGCGGAGATCCTGGACAACCTGTCGCACCTGATCCGCTCGCGCTTCACCATCCGCCGCCAGCTCCGCACCTACACGGCGCAGGGGCGGATGAGCGGCTACGTGCTCGGCATCCTCCCGATCGCGGTGGGGTTCATGATCTTCGCGCTGAACCCGGAGTACATCATGACGCTCTTCAAGGAGCCGATCGGTAGGGCGATGGTGTGGTCGGCCGCGGGGCTGCAGTTCCTGGGCTTCCTGTGGATCCGCCGCATCGTGGACATCGAGATCTGACAGCAAGAACAAAGTGCTAAGTGCTAAGTGCTAAGTGCTAAAAACGCGGTTCAGGACCTTAGGACTTGGGACTTGGGACTTGGGACTTGGGACTTGGGACTTGGGACTTGGGACTTGGGACTTGGGACTTGGGACTTGGGACTTGGGACTTGGGACTTGGGACTTGGGA
>DASVQP010000004.1 GCA_036389135.1 Longimicrobium sp. | reverse complement strand
AGCACCCTTTCCGCGTCGGGGACACCGCCGAGCAAAGTCCAACACTCCCTGCTACGGCACCCCTCCCGATACCCGCGCCCCTCGTTCCGCTGTCATAACGATAGTTTGTTAATTCGGGAGATAGAGGTTGATCGGTACTCCTGATCCGACGGCCTCAATCAGGGTAGCGAGTGCTGGCGGTGGCCGCGCCTGCGCCCAGGCCCTCCAGCAGCGTGTGAGCCAGCGGAAAGGTGCCAGCCAGGCTCGCACGGCTCGCAGCGCCTCCGGCCAGGAGAGGGAGTGCTGCGGGCGGATATTTTTTCCCCGCTCCGGTATGGCCGGATCGCGCAGGCTGTGATCCGGTGCGAACAGGGTGCGGCCCGGCCAAGTGTCCTTCGCGCGCGGCCTGCCACCAGCAGAAGCTGAAGGCCGCGCAGACCAGCAGCCAGTGCCGGCGGATGGCGACATCGCCGCGGACCTGGAAGTCCGCCCACCCGAGCTCGCCTTTCACGGACTTGTAGCCCTGCTCGGTCCAGTTGCGCCACGCATAGAGCTGGGTGATCTCCTCGAGTGAGCTGCCCTTGAGGTTGGAGGAGAGATACCAGGTGGACTGCGCGGGAAGCCGGCGCCGATCGGTGGTGACGCAGAGGGCGCGAACGGCCTTGCGCGGGCCGAAGTGCAGGAACGTCAGCTCCGCCACCCACCAGCTCTCCCGGTGTCCGTCCTGGAAACGCCGCTTGATCCGCTGCCATGCGGCGCGGGGCAGATCCTGGACCGCCTCCTCGAAGGAATGGGCCTCCTCGGCCCGTGCCCACCCTTGGCTCCAACTGCCGCGATGGGCCAGGACATAGGGGATCTTGCCCTGCGTGAGCCGCCACTCCAGTTCAGGGTTGTCCCCGTAGAAGCAGTCGAAGACGACGGCGCGGAAGGGGATGTCGGCCGTGCGCGCCTGCTCGATGAGGTCGATGGCGATCTGCGGCTTGGTGCGAAACCGCGGATCCTTCGTGCCTGCGGCGAAGCGAGGGGCCGGCGTGTAGGGCGCGACGTGCAGGGGATAGTGCACCCGCCCGTCTGTCCAGAGGGAGGTGACGGCGACGATGCCGTTGTCGATCTTGCCGACCGAGCCGAGGTACTGCCGGCCGACATGCGCGGTGGCCGTGCCGTCCTTCCGATCGCCGGTGTCGTCAAGCACGAGCACGCCGCCGCGATGGGCCGCCGTGGCCGCCTCGCTCTGCAGCAGCGCAAGGCGCCGGGCGTTGAGGGCCTCCGCGCTCCAGTCGGCCTCCGAGAGGAAGTATTGCAGGCGCTGGACCTCGGGGCTCTGCGCCTGCACCACCGGTTCCGCGCCGGCCAGAGCCGTGAGCGTCTTGTTGCGATCGCGCGGGGCGAGCAGCCCGCTCAGGTAGCCCCGAAAGCTGCGGCGCTGGCCGAGCGAACCGAAGAGCGCGTCAAACTGCACCGCGAATGCCTCAAGCGGCCCCGGTGCCGGCGGACAAGGCTGACGGGCGGTCATCGGCAAGTCCCTCCGATGATCCCATCGCCTATGCCACACCCGAGTTCAACAAACTAGCGTTAGGAGCGACGTACGCGGCACCAGGCGCGTCCATGGTCTCCTTGCCCCGCCCGACGCTCACCTGCCGTATGCCGGGCAGGTCCATGACTGCCCGCCGCCGGGCGCAAGAATGCCTGTTGTCCGCTCGCGGTCCCGTCGCGTCCGCGACTTACCGGAGGCTATGTTCCCGTACGCGAAAGCGCGCCAAGGCGGGGCAGCATCCGCCGACACGGGAGGAGACATCCGCATGAGCCTGCAGCAGCACAGCGCGAACTCGAAGGGACGTCCCGTTGCGGTGGTGGTGGGCGCCACCTCCAAGTGGCAGGCGGACGGGCGCAACACGAAGCTGGCGCACGGACGGCCGCTCGACGACAGCGACCTGCCCGTCGCCCTGCGTTGGGGCGTCGGCGGCGCCATCGCCCAGAAGTTCGCGGCCGAGGGCTTCCTCACCGTGCTGACCACGCGCGCGGAGGCCAATGCCTCCGCCCTCGCCGCCGCGATCCGCGACCAGGGGGGCGCCAGCATGGTCGTCGAGCTGGACCTCGTCTCGGAGCGCTCCATCGCCGCCGCCTTCCGCCGCATCCGCGAGGAGGCCGGCGACCCGGAGGTGCTGGTCTACAACGCCGGCTACCTGGAAGGCCGCGACCTGCCGCCCGAGAAGGAGCTGCTGGAGCACGTGCCGCTCGAGATCCTCGACACGGCGCTGCACATCGCCTGCCGCGGCCCCTTCCTGGTGGCGAAGGAGGTGCTGCCGGCGATGCGCCAACGCGGCGCGGGCTCCCTCTTCTTCACCAACAACGCCAGCTCCCTGCGCGGCAAGAAGCGCCGGACCGGCGAGTCGCTGTACTACCCGCGGGCGATGATGCGCACCCTGGCCCAGGTGCTGACCGAGGAATACTCGGAGCACGGGGTGCACGTGGCGAACGTGGTGGTGGACGGGCTGATCGACTCGCCCGGCACCCGGGCGCTGCCGCGGGCGCGGCAGAACCCGGACGCGGTGGTGAACCCGGTGAAGATCGCGGAAGCCTTCTGGTACCTGCACACCCAGGACCGGTCCTGCTGGACGCACGAGCTGCAGCTCACGCCCTTCCCGACCAAGCCGAGCTACTGAGGCACTCCGCCGCATCTTCCTCCCGTTGCAGCACCCGAGCCCGCCTGGCCCCGGGAAGGCGAGATGTTGCGCGCCGTCTCCTGGACGTGTTTTTCGACCAGGCCACCGCATCGAGCTCGGTCGTGCGCGTCGGGGAGGCCAACCCGTTCGGGAGGTGCGCACAGTGGTCGCACTCCTGAAGCCGTTGAAACGGCCGTCAAACGGTCCGCGATGCCGCCCGGGTCCCATCGGTGCCCTCCGGCTCCGCTCTCCCGAGATGGCGCCCGCCGCCTCAGCGACTTGCAAGCCCGTCAGGCGGAAGGGGAGCGCGGGACAAGTCGCTGATGTCCGGCTGGCCGCTGTCAGCCGCCATTGCGGGCGCGCCCGACCGCTATCATCAGCGCGACCGCGGCGTCGATCTTCTGCTCCGGCCGCGGCTTGGCGGGGTACAGGTTGCCGCGCCGGTCGGGCTTGCCGACCACGTTGCCCACCAGGTGTGCCGCGGAGCAGGGGCGGCACCTTCTCCAGCAGCCCATCATACCGGCCCGCGT